>CAYSYX010000033.1:37188-39786 GCA_964435055.1 uncultured Polyangium sp.
CATCCATGGGCGCCAATACCAAACCCAAATCTTTGCCATACCAATAAGGCACTTCGCGAATCCGGCCGTCCACCAAAGGCCCCCACATCGACGGGCGACGCGTCGGCAATGGCGCTTGGGGCGTGACTGTCGGTGCATTGCCGACCGGCGCAGCGGGACTGACGGAGGGAATTGGAACGACCGGCGGCGGATTGGTGGGTAATGGCGTAACCATGGACGGCGGCGGCGGCGGAGGCTCGGGCAATGCCGAAACGGTCGAAGTCGGCACATGCGGCGGCGGAGGCGGAGGCTCAGGCAATGCCGAAGCGGTCGAAGTCGGCGCATCCGGCGGTGTTTGAGCATAAATCGGCGTCGCCCACAGCAAACTCGTACCGCAAGCGAGAAAAACACCCAAACAACGCCCGTATGTCTTTTTCATAAGCAATCCGAACGGTCGTGTCGTTCCTCGTGACACCATGATTGAATATCATCCAACAACAACGGCTCGCGCTTGTCAACAGGCGTCGCAAGGAACACCACCGAGCACGTCGATCCCGCCCTCGGCATTTTGCATTTTGCACCTGTCGGACGAACATCCTTCGTGGCTTACGACGCGATTGGAGGTCCGGCGGAAACCAATCGCGTCGTCGATCATCATGGTCGTTATTTCGGCGTGTCGCAAACGGCCGGGACAGATTCCGACACGTTGTTGTCCGTGCGGCATTCGTGCCAAACATGCGGCGGCATGCCGTCATCTACCACGACAAACACTTTTTCCTTACCGCTGGTCACATCGACCGGAGCATTCGGCAAAGCCAGCGTCACGTTTTCCGCTTCGGCGGGGTACAACGTTTTTTGCGTAAACGCTTCGCCGAGCTTCGTACCGGGCGCTGCGCCATAATAAAAACCGACTTTGATGCCCGCGGGCAATGATGCCGAACCGAGGTTCTGCACTCGAGCAATCAAGCCGAATCCATCGAAGCATTTCGGAGAAACGGTCACGACCGCATCCGGCGCGCTGAATTCGGAGCCCGGTTGCCGATTTTGTCGGTAATTGTTGAGGCCCGGGGTCGTCCAATTGGCTTGTTCCATGATCGGAATCGTATTGTCTTCGCCCACGTTGCTCACGTGATACGTATGCTGATTCCACACGCGACGCGTCCGTACCCACGTGCCGCTCGCGCTGCCCAAAATGCGAATGCCCGATTGTTTCGTGCCATCATCCGGGCACGTAATGCCATACGCATTGGAAGCAACGACGATATCCGCTTGACCATCGTTATCCACGTCGGCCACCAGCGGATACTCCCACAAAGTCCCCGTCGTATTGCAGGTGCTTGGAATGAGGTTCGTCCCGGAAGCGCCATCGTACATCCAGAGATGGTATTCGTCGGAATAAATGACCTCCGCTTTCCCATCACCATTAAAATCGAAGACGCTGCTCCCCGTGACCGCGGACGAACAATCGTGCGTCGTCTTGAACCACAAAATCAAACCATTGTCGGGCACGTTTGGGTCGACGATTTTCGCGCCGTCCATCACGACATACCCGACAGCCCCCGCCGCTCCGACGTCCGGCGTCCCATCGCCATTGAAGTCGGCGATCGTCGGAGGACCTCCACCGTATTCGCTCGCCGCATTGCAGAACATCGCCGTGGAAATGCCATTGTTGATATCGATGGCGCGACGAATGACTTTCGCTCCGCCCGGTTCGGCCGGATCGTAGCGCACGACGGAGAGCGTATGATTGCTGGAGGAAACCACGACGACCTCCGGTTTGCCGTCTTTGTCGAAATCGCCGATGGCGTGATAACCTTGGGGAATCGCATTGGCCCCCATACGCAAATCCCACAAAACCTCGCCGGTCGCTCGATACGCGCGTTGACCGTCGGTGATATCGAGTTTTCCGTCGCCATCCAAGTCCGACAAACCAGGAATGTGCAGGCCCCAAGACGTCGCGGGATCCAGTTCTTTTTTGATGGCCCCGGTTTTCCCATCCAGAAGCGTAAAACCCACGAGCACTTCGGGCGATCCGTCTTGATCCACGTCGCCGATGGCGGGAGATTCGTAGCCGCAATGCACTTTGGTCGTATCGAGCTGCGACCAGAACGAACTGCCGTCGGCGTGAAATGCGACGACGCCCGTGTTTTGCGCAACCGCATCGCAACAACTGTTTCCATTGGGTCCCGGATTGGCACAACCGACGATTTCAGGTTTGCCATCGCCGTCCAAATCGGCCGCCGCCAAACCGCCTCCGGGCTGAGTCACATTGGGCAGCGTCCATTTGTCGACGACTTGACCTCCGACGATTGAAATGGCGTGCAAGGTGCCTTGTTTGAAGTAGCCTCCGCCGGTGAACGTGCTGAAGAGGATCTCCGGAATGTCGTTTTGATTGACTTTGCCGTCGCAATTGTCGTCGTCGAGTTGCGCGACGATCGGAGCCATCATGACGTCGCTCGAATACGGAGGTGCGGTGGCGCCGCCCCAAGAATACTTGGTGACGACATTGAAATCGGTGGTCGGAGGCTTGTATTCGCAAGCCGGTAAACACTCGATGGGATTGCCGGGCATTTGATTGGGCGCGCAAACCGGCGGTTTTGGTAAGCATTTGCCGGCCTG
>CAYSYX010000034.1:0-22953 GCA_964435055.1 uncultured Polyangium sp.
CCTCTAGACTTTCTGGTCCAACAGTTTGTACCGGAAGTTGCCGGTGATGAACGACAGCGTGCGGCGGACGAACGACATCGAACTCTGGAGCAGATCGCGGTTCTGGTTGTTCCGGCGGATGATGCGGGCCGAGACCGCGCGGAGGTCACGGTACACCGCTTCGAGCTCCGGCGACGGTTCCAATGCGACGATCTCGGACATCGAGAGGAGCCGTCCCCTGCCGGCGGACATCGTCCGGACGAGAGCGAAGCCGTTCGTGAGTTGCTCAAAGCGCTGATCCTCGTCGCGACGGCAATGCACAAACTTCATCGCGCGAAAAGCCCCAATGGCGCCGCACAATTGCTCGAAGTCGCCCTGGACAAGCTCCGCGACACGCCCGACGGCACCATGGGCGCATCCGTGCAAGACCTCATCCAAGACGTGGAACGCATTCACATCGAGCTCGAGGCCGCATCGTCGCGACGCCCGCTCGTGATCGATCCCGCCCACGTGCCTCAAATCCGCATATCCGCCTGACAAGGCAACCGTTCGCGCGTAACGCGCGTCCCGAATCGTTTGCCCCGACAATCACCGGAAACGACCGCGACCATTCCCCGCGCCGGCTCGACCTCCGGATTGTTTGCCCCGAGCTCCCGCGCCGCCTCGACCAGCTCCACCTCTTGCCCCGCGCTTGGGCTCGGCCGATCCCGAACCTTCCGCTCCACTGTCGTCGAGCTCCCCTTTGAGCGTTCGAATTTGATCGCGAAGTCGAGCGGCTTTTTCGAATTCCAAGTTTTCGGCCGCCAGGAACATCTCCTGACGCAAGGCTTCGATTCGCTCCGCCAAATCGACGCCCGAAGCCGCCCCCGCTCCTTTTTCCGCAGCTGAACCGGAGTTTTTCGGGATGGCGTAATAATCGCGAGAACCCGACGTCGGCGACAAATCCAAGATCGCCTTCGTCACCGTCATCGGCGTGATGCCGTGCGCTTCGTTGTAAGCCTTTTGCAAGGCTCGACGACGGTTTGTCTCTTGAATCGCGCGCCGCATCGAATCCGTCTCGCGATCCGCATACATGATCACTTCGCCCCGCACGTTACGCGCGGCGCGACCGATCGTCTGAATCAGCGATCGCGTGCTGCGCAAAAAACCTTCTTTGTCCGCATCGAGGATCGCCACGAGCGACACTTCGGGCAAATCGAGACCTTCACGCAGCAAGTTGATGCCGATGAGCACGTCGAACTCACCACGCCGCAAATCTCGCAAGATTTCGATACGTTCCAGCGTCTCGACGTCCGAGTGCAAGTACCGCACTTTGACCCCGAGCTCCGTGTAGTACTCGGTCAAATCTTCCGCCATGCGCTTCGTCAACGTCGTCACGAGCACCCGCTCGTTGCCCGCCACGCGCCCCCGAATTTTCTCGAGCAAATCATCGACCTGACCCGCGACCGGTCGAACGTCGATCACCGGATCGTTCAGGCCCGTGGGACGAATGATCTGCTCCACGACGACGCCGCCCGTCTTGGTGATCTCGTAGTCACCCGGGGTTGCACTGACAAACAGGACTTTGTTGTAGTGCTGCTCGAATTCGTCGAACTGCAAGGGGCGATTGTCGAGCGCGCTGGGGAGCCGAAATCCGTACTCGACGAGCGTCTCTTTTCGCGCGCGATCGCCGCGGTACATCGCGCCGACTTGCGGAATCGTTTGATGAGATTCGTCGAGGATGAGCAAGAAATCCTTGGGGAAATAATCGATCAAGGTCGGCGGAGGTTCGCCCGCCTTTCGTCCGGACAAATGGCGCGAGTAGTTCTCGATGCCGTTGCAAAAGCCCATTTGTTCGAGCATTTCCAGGTCGTACATCGTGCGTTGTTCGATGCGCTGTTTTTCCAGGAACCGCCCGGCCTTGTCGTAGTAGTCCAGCCGATCGCGCAGCTCTTCCCGAATCGCACCGATGGCCTTTCGGAGCTGCTGCTGCTCGGTCACGTAGTGCGAACCGGGGTAAATCGCGACGCGCTCGATCTCGCGAATGACCTTGCCGCGCACCGGATCGACCTCTTTGATCGCTTCGATTTCATCCCCGAAAAACTCCACCCGAATCGCGACGCTCTCTTCGTACGCCGGAAAAATCTCCACGACATCTCCGCGAACCCGAAACGTTCCGCGATGAAAATCGATGTCGTTGCGGTCGTATTGAATGTCGACCAAACGCCGCAGGAGTTCGTCTCGGCGTATCTCGAGACCCTTCTCCATCTTGATGAGCAGCCCGTGGTAACTCTCGGCCGAACCAATGCCGTAAATGCAGCTCACGGACGCGACGATGAGCACGTCCGGACGAGAAAGCAGCGCGTGGGTCGCCGCGTGACGCATGCGATCGATCGCGTCGTTGATGATCGAGTCCTTCTCGATGAACGTATCGCTGGCCGGGACGTACGCTTCGGGTTGGTAATAATCGTAGTAGCTGACGAAATAGTGGACGGCGTTGTTCGGAAATAGCTCGCGTAATTCGCCATAAAGCTGAGCGGCGAGCGTTTTGTTCGGCGCCATCACGAGCGTCGGCAGCTGCATACGCTCGATGACTTTCGCCGCCGTGAACGTTTTTCCGCTGCCGGTCACGCCGAGCAAACATTGAAACGTCTCGTTTTGCCCAAATGCCGCGCAGATTTCTTCGATGGCGCGAGGTTGGTCACCACGAGGTTGAAAGCCCGAAACGAGTTCAAAACGCTTTGACACAGGGGTTCGCAACGTAGTCGCCGAATCTGCAATGTGCAACCCGACCAAATTCGACGAACCGCAGAGCTTCTCCCTCGCCGCTTCGCGTGCTACCTCGGAGAACCACGTTTGGAGGGTTTTTCCCGTGCAAGCTCCCACGCCCAGTGTTCTCGACGCTCATCCGTACGCGGACTTTCTGGACAAGATCGAAAAACCAGCGCGCTACACCGGCGGAGAAGTCGGTTCCATCCAAAAGGATTGGTCATCCGTCGAAGCCAAGGTTTGTCTTGCATTCCCAGACGTCTACGACATCGGCATGAGCCACCTGGGTTTCAAGATCCTGTACGACATCTTGAACCGCGACCCCCGCACGTTGGCCGAGCGTTGTTACATGCCGTGGGTCGATGTCGAAAATGAACTGCGCACCCGAGAAATCCCGCTGGTTTCGCTGGAAACACGCCACGCGCTCCGCGACTTCGACGTCGTGGGTTTTTCTCTCCAATTCGAACTGACCTACACCAACGTCCTCGCGATGCTCGATCTGGGTCGCATTCCTCTGCGATCCGCCGATCGCGGCGACGATGACCCGCTGGTCATCGCGGGCGGTCCCACCGCGACGCATCCCGAACCTCTGGCCGCATTCGTCGATGCATTCGTCATCGGCGATGGTGAAGAGAAAGCAACGCAAGTTGCCCTGACGTGGGCCCGCTTGAAGAAGGAAGGCGTGGCGCGACGGGATCGTTTGATCACGTTGGCCAAACTCGGTGCGGTTTACGTTCCGTCACTTTACGAAACGCGAGTCGATCCGGACACGGGCTTTCACGTGGTGGTTGGTCCTGTCGAACCCGGTTTGCCCATGCCGGTTCGTCGCGCCTTGGTGGACCTCGACAAGTATCCGTTTCCCTCAAAAAGCCCGACGGGAGGGCCGGAAGCGATCTTCGATCGCGTGTCGATCGAGGTGGCGCGAGGGTGCACGGAGGGGTGTCGGTTCTGCCAAGCAGGCATGATTTACCGACCGATTCGCGAACGAGATCCGCAGCAGATCGTCGATACGGTGCTCGAAGCGGTGCAAGCGTCGGGCAACGACGAAGTGTCGCTGACGGCGCTCTCTACGGCGGACGTTTCGTGTATCTCGCCGCTGATCAAAACGATCGCCGACAAACTCGCCAAGCAACGTGTGAGTTTGTCCGTGGCGTCCTTGCGCGCGTATGGCCTCGACGCCGAGCTGCTCGATGAGCTGCGCCGCGTGCGTGCGTCCGGACTAACGTTTGCCCCGGAAGCGGGATCGCAACGCATGCGCGACGTGATCAACAAAAACGTGACCGAAGAGCAACTGCTCGAGACCGCCGAACGCGTGTTTTCACGCGGCTGGGATCGCATGAAGCTGTACTCGATGATCGGTTTGCCCACGGAGCAGGATGAAGACGTTTCCGCGATCATCGACATGGGTGCGCGAGCCGCCGCGGTGGGTCGCAAAGCCGGCAAGAAGAACGCGGAAGTCACCGTGAGCGTATCGATTCACGTGCCGAAGCCGCATACGCCGTTTCAGTGGGCGGCGATGGATTCGCTGGACCAAGTCGCGGCGAAGCAAAGTCTGTTACGACAAACGGTCAAGCTCCATCGCGCGGTGAAGCTGAAGACGCATGATGCCGTGGCCAGTGTCCTCGAAGGCGTGTTTGCCCGAGGCGATCGATCGCTCTGCGACGTGCTGGAATACGCGTACAAACGCGGCGCGCACTTTGATTCGTGGGACGAACATTTGCGCCTCGATGTGTGGGAAGAAGCGTTCACGAAGCTGGGCATCGATCGCAGCAAGTATCTCGGGACGATTCCGGTGACGGCGCGTTTGCCCTGGGACCACATCGACGTGGGTTTGGAAGAAGGATTTTTGGCGCGCGAGTACCGAAAGGCGCTGCAAAGTCGCTTGAGCCCTCCGTGTGGAAAAGCCGCGGGCATGTTCATTCACCACACGAACGTCGAAGATGCGCTCGCGGACAAACGCCGCCTGGTTTGTTACGACTGCGGCGTCGCTTGCGACATGTCGCAGATGCGCAACGAGCGCGTTACGTTCCTGGCCAAACTCGGATCCACGCGCCGCTTGCCGATCGTCGACGAACCCCCGGCCGTCATCGTGACGGCTCCGCCGGTTTCGGATGAAGCGCCCAAAGCCAAAGTGCGTCCGCCCGTGGGACTGGGTGGTCATCGTTATCGTTTCCGTTTTGCGAAGACCGGCGCGATGGCGTTGCTTGGACACCTCGACGTGGTGCGCGAATTGCCGCGCGTATATCGCCGCATCGCCGAGCCGCTCGTGCACACGAAAGGCTTTCATCCCAAGCCCGACATGACGTTCAGTCCCGCATTGTCGCTGGGCGTCGTGAGCCTCGATGAATACGTCGACATGCGTCTCGTGCGCGCGGTCGATCCGTTGGAGCTCGAAGCAATTGTTTCACGCATGAACGATGCGAGCCCGGCAGGACTACGTTTCCTCGGAGGCGCGCTGCTCGGCGCGGACGATCCATCAATCTCGCGCATCATCGTTGGAGCGCGGTATATCATCGCGTTTGCCCGTGCAGCCCTGGACGTACCCGCAGGTCAAACAGCCGAAGACGTGCTCGCAGAGCGCGTGAGCAAAGCCATGGCGGCAACGAACCTGCCGATTCGACGCAACATCGAAGGGATTGGCAAGACCGTCGATGTCCGACAGTACCTGCTGCGCGCGGAAGTGGGCGGAGCGGAAGCTCGAGACGCTTTGCATCGCGCGGGCATCGTCGGGGATCTCGTGGCGATCGACGTGCTCGCATCGATTACGGGCACGGGAGCGGCGAAAGCTTCGGAGATCGCAGCGGTCATCGTGGGCGATGGCGTGACACCTCCGCCGCATCGCAGTGTCCGCCTCGAGTTGTTCGGCGGGTCCGCGGACAAACGTTTGCAGCCGCTCGACTTGGCGGCGCTGCGGCAGGTCAAACCGAAACCTGAACCGGTACGCGAACCGAGTACGCCCGATCTGATCATCGACGCCGAGTGACGAAGTATGTCCGTCCAGGGTACGTGCGCGCGTAGCTCCGCAGCAGTGCGACACGCGTGTCAGGGGGCGCGTTACGCACCTGCGGCGTGCGCGACGATTTCACGCTGATTTGAGGTCGGCACCGGTCTTGCTGAGTCTGCTTCGTGGAACGTGTGAGCGTTCCGCACTTGGCTTACTTCGCTTTTGCTCGGTCGCCCGGCGGCGGCGTGCGCGGCTTACAGGCACGCCAGTCGACAAGGACCACGTCGCCGCCGGGGACCTGATTCATCGATTTACCAGAGCTTTTTCGCGACTTTTCGCCGCCGTACGAATCTGCGTCGACCCACTCGACACGCTCGTACACTCGCCGTCGTGTCCTCCGCCGACTGTGAAGATCGTTCATCCACAAAAGATTCTCTCGACGTCGCCGGCGTACTTGGAGCGGCGGTTGCGCATGAACTACGCAACCTGCTCGCGTCGGCGTCTTCGTCGATCTACTTGGCCAAACGCAGCCTGGACAAACGCGAGCGCCTCGTCGAGCGTCTCGATTCGGCCGAAGCGGAACTGCATCGATCGCAAGACGTCATCGAACGCGTCTTGCGCCTCGTCCGAGGTGAACCGATCCATCGCGAGACGGTGCGCATCGCCGACGTGATCGACGCGGTCAAACGCAACGTCCAAGGTTCGTCCGTGCGGATCGACGTCGACATTTCGCCGGCGGACCTCGAGGTCTCGTGCGAACCGCTGCTCATCGAACGTTTGATCACCAACTTGTGCAACAACGCCGGCGAAGCATTTCCGGATCGTTTGTCCGGGATGATTCTCCTGCGCGTGCGTCCCGACGAACAAGGTTGGCAGCTCGAAGTGGAAGACAACGGGCCCGGGTTTGCGCCCGAGGTTCTGACGCGGTTGTTCCAGCCGGGGGTGACGACGAAATCGACCGGGACAGGTTTGGGCCTGGTGCTTTGCCGTTCGATCGTCCGCGTGCATGGCGGGGACATGTTGATCGATCGATCAGCTTTGGGTGGAGCCCGCGTGCGCTGCACGTTCGGGAATGAATCCCGCACGGATGACTGACGGGTCATATCGGACGCAATGGCATTTCGCGTAAAACCATTGTGGCGCCGGTGGTCGGCGGGATTCGTCCGGTCAATCGAACGGCGCGTGGGTCAATCGTTTCGAAAGACGTGGGTGCGATGATAATGCAAGTATGGCGCATGCTCCGCGCGGACGCCGATGATGCGCAATGGTTTTTCCAAATGTAAGCATTGCCGGGCAGCGGGGGACAAACGCGAGGACACGTCGACTCGGCCGTCGTCGAGCACGGTGAAGAAACCGTTGTCGAAAGCCGCGTCGTAATGGGGCGCGAGCAAAAGACCATTATGGACATCGAGGCGCTCGGCGTCGGATTCGCAATGGGCCCAAGGTTTGATATGACTTGCTCGCAACAATTCCGGAATGGATAGGCGGGACAAACAACATTGGTCGTGCCAATATTTGCGTAATGCGGATCGGAAAATATCTTGTCCCACCCGTTGCACGACCCATCGTTCGGCTTCCGTGGTTTTGGGTAGTTTCGCCGTTTGCCGTTCGAAGAAGTGCAGAAGTTCGTCCGGGAGCGTGAGCGACAATTGAAAAACGCGCAGCAAGAGGCGATCGAATGTGGGGATATCGCGGGCTCCGAGGGTTCCGAACGAGCCTTCGGGAATGGCAATGGGCGGGTTGACGGCGTGGGCTTGGAGCTCTTCGACGACGTTGGATTGGGACAAGGCGACGTAGAGGTTCTTGTCGGCGTCGGTGGTCACCCAGATTTGCAGGCGCGTTTGGCTGCCGGTGAATGCGAGCCAATCGTTTTGAGGCGGCAGGGGCAATTCGAAGCCGTTATCGACGGCGGTTTTTTCGATTCTCGTGCGAAACGCGGGCGGAATCATGCGCACCTTGGGAGGCAGGGGGCCGAGCCGATCGAAATCGTCTCAAGGTACGCAAAGGCGGGAGCCGAAAGCAATGGGAAAATGGGGGCGCCGGCGGGGTAAGCCAACGATTCGAAGGATGTTCAGGGCAGTGGGTGGAGTTTCAATGCGCGTTGAACGGGCGAAGGTGGGGCGGGGTCGGGACGAGGGTTTGTCACGGCAGGGGTCGAACGACCCGTAACAACGCATCGGGGCTTGAATCCGCGCTATCGTCCGTTGACATCAATGCACGTCTCTGTTCTCGTCGACACATGCCGAAACGTGCTCCGAGCCTGTATGTCTGGTTGACCGCGTTATGGATATTGGCATCGGTTTTTCCGGGATGCGCACCGCATTATGAGATTATCGCTTCGTCGTCGCATTTGCCGACGGCGGCGCAAGTCGAGGCGCAGATCATTCGCGAGTCGATTCCGCCGGATTTGCGAAAACGGCTGAAACAAGCGGTTACGGATGCGCAATCTCGGACCGCGAGCGTGGGGTCGAGTCGCCAATTCATTGGGCAAGCGATGCCGTCTCCACAGATGAGGATGGAGAAAAAGCTGCTCGAAACCGTGTTGCAATGGGCGGCGGAGAAACCGCCCAAGGAACGCCTTGTCTTGCAACAACGTCGCACGGCGTTCGAGGCGATTGTCCAAGAATCGAATGCCCCTGACGAACCGGAAACGTCATGGATCGAAGATGCGCGGGTGCAACGAGGTGCGGGCGTGGTTGCGGGGGCAGCCATCGGCGCGGTGCCGCTTGGGCCGTATGCCGCGGATGTGGCCATTGAACTGAAAGTCTTGCCCACCGGGACGTACCACGCGCGCGTTGGGAAAGCCTGCGGCGAGATCGTCAGCGGCGTGATTCAAATGGCGTTCGGTTGTTCCGGAATGACGAGCGGTGTCGCAATGACCGGCACAGTTAGCGGCGCACCGGCGGGAGTTGTCGTCATTTCCGCCTCGTTTGCATTGGTCGCGAATGGCTACGCCACGGCGGCCCACGGAATACACGAGGCGCAGCAATTGTGGCGTGAAGAGGCGCCGCCAAACGATGTCGCGCCGCAAGCGCCGCAAGAGCAGCTGCTGAAGCCGAAAACGCAGCCCAAGCCAAAGGCGCAATCGGCGCCGCCGGCGCAGGCCGTACCGGCCAAACCGGCACCGCAACCAAAAGCGGCACAACCGGCCAAAGTCGTCAAGCCGGAAGCCACGACGACGGCGAAGACGATCAAGGAAAAACCGAGCGGAGGAAATAAGCCGTCAAATCCGTCGACGTCACCCGCCGGCAAACCGTCCGGTAGCGACGCGGTCAAACCTGTGGCAAAATCGCGCGGCGGAGATAGCCCCGCAGCGGCGCGCGGACGGCAGGTACACGAAGAGTTCAAGCAGAAAGTCAAGGCAAAAAAAGAACAAAATCCAAACTGGGAAGAAAATGCACGCGTGAGAGACGAAGCGACCGGAAAGGAATACCGTCCGGACGCGCTGACCTCCAAAGGCCATCCGCTGGAGCTCAAGCCGAATACGCCGTCCGGCCGAGCAGCAGGCAAACGTCAAATGAAAACGTACGAAGCCGTCACCGGCAAAAAAGGACGCGTTCTGTATTATGACCCCTGAAATCACGCCCCAAAAACGAGCCGCGGCCATCATCAAGAAGTGGCTCACCCCCACCCTTCAGGCGCGCGGTTTTACCAAAAAAGGACGCGTCTATATCCGTATCCTGCCCGATGTCATGCACCTGATGGACATTCAGCAGTCGGATTCCAACAAAAAAACCGCCGTGAGCTACACCCTTAACATCGGGGTGTACGTTCCCGGTGTCGGCGCGACGGCTTTTCACGGACCCACGCCCACCAAGTTTACTGCAGCAACGGGCATCATCCACGCGCGGCCCGGCTTGCTCGTCGACCGTCGATTTGACACCTGGTGGGACGTTACATCGGGCGAAGACCCGACCAAGGATGACGACGTCGGTCGCAACATGCTCGCTATCGTGGAAGAAGGAGCATTTCTGCATTTCTTCGATCGCTTCATGAACAAGAAAGCCCTGGCCGAGTTTCTGGAAAACCCACGTCCGAAAAGGTACCAAACGATATTCCCCTTGGTGGACAGCCGTTGGTACGTTTTTGCCGGGCTCATTTGGGACCAGCTGGGCGATTACGACAGATGCCGCGCATGCATGGCCAAAGCTGTCGAAGCCGCCAAAGGCAAACGCCTCGAAGCGAATATGGAGAAATTCGCGCGCGAATACGTCTGCGGATCGGTGAATTGGGACCAGTTCCCCATGCCCCAAGGCGTGGTGTAACGGGCTGGCGACGCGTTCTCTATGATGACCCCTGAAATTACGCCCCAAAAACGAGCCGCGGCCATCATCAAGAAGTGGCTCACCCGCACCCTTCAGGCGCGCGGTTTTACCAAAAAAGGGCGCGTCTATATCCGTATCCTGCCCGATGTCGTGCACCTCATGGACATTCAGCAGTCGGATTCCAACAAAAAAACCGCCGTCAGCTTCACCCTCAACATCGGGGTGTACGTTCCCGGTGTCGGCGCGACGGCTTTTCGCGGACCCACGCCCACGAAGTTTACCGCAGCAACAGGAACCATCCACGCGCGGCCCGGATTGCTCGTCGACCGTAGATTTGACACGTGGTGGGACATAACATCGGGCGAAGACCCGACCAAGGATGACGACGTCGGTCGCAATATGCTGGCGATCGTCGAAGAAGGCGCATTTCTGCATTTTTTCGATCGCTTCATGGACAGGAAGTCTTTGGCCGAGTTTCTGGAAAACCCACGTCCGAAAAGGTACCAAACGATGTTCCCCTTGGTAGACAGCGTTTGTTTCGTTTACGCCGGGCTCATTTGGGATCAGCTGGGCGATTACGACAAATGCCGCGCATGCATGGCCAAAGCCATCGAAGCCGCCAAAGGCAAACGCCTCGAAGCCGATATGGAGAAATTCGCGCGCGAATACGTCTGCGGATCGGTGAATTGGGACCAGTTCCCCATGCCCCAAAGCGTGGTGTAATGGGCTGGCGACGCGTTCGATAACCTCGGGTCGGATTGAATTCCATCCCCAATATCAACAAATTCACGGCGTCGGCGTGTTCTTCTTCCGCGTCGCCCGAGCTTTCGCCTCGCTCCGCAATTGCTTCACCGCATTCGTCAACGGCGCAATCAATCGCTTCCCTTCCTCCACCACGTCGATATTCGCTCCCGACGATCGCAATGCAATCGCATGCGTAATCGCCCGAGCCCATTGCACCCAATCATCCTCGGCATCGCGACCCATCGCCACCGCCGACGATTTGTCCCCAATCGCCGCCTGATACGCCTCGAACGACGCTTCGCTCTTTTTCACCGCCAAATCCAGGGCCTCGAGCCACGCCGTCGGAAACGCAATCGCCGCCAGCGTCCCCGCATTCTCCGGATTGCCCAAAACCACCAACGCTTTTCGGACCTCCTCGTTTTCATCCGGCACTCGAGCATCCACGTGTTCCAGCCCGTCCGGATACGCCGCCGCTAACAATCCCACAATCGCCGCGTGCTCCGCCGCATGCCGCCGCATCGATTCCACTTCCAAATAACGGAACGCATGTCGATACCAACGATCCACTTCATCATCGTCCGCATCGTTTTCCGCAAGCAATGCCGCTCGCTCCGCCGATGCCGCGCTCTTGTCCTCGATCTGAATCCCAAGCGCATCCCCCACCGCCGCGCTCTTGCTGATGAATGGATCCAAAATGCCGTCGGGCGAACCATTGGCCGCCCGCTCGGCCAGGTTATCGCGAATTTCAAGGGCGATGCGTCGCTTCTCATCTCGGCGAACGTGAACAAAACTGGACATGGGACCTCCTACGAAAGATCACACTATAGACGAATCCGTCCCGAACCAAGAAAATTGTGAGCTGACCGTGCATGCAGATTCGTATAGAACGCCCGGCGCAAAGCGGATGGTCGTTGAACAAGGTAAACGACCGTTCGGAGCGAAGCGGATGGACGTTGAGCGAGGTAAACGACCGTTCGGCGCGAAGCGGACGCTCATTGAGCGAGGTAAACGAACGCCCGGCGCGAAGCGGACGTTCATTGAGCGAGGTAAATGGTCTTGGGGAGCGAAGCGAACGTTCATTGAGCGAGGTAAATGACCTCGGGGAGCGAAGCGGACGTTCATTGAGCGAGGTAAATGGTCTTGGGGAGCGAAGCGGACGTTCATTGAGCGAGGTAAATGGTCTTGGGGAGCGAAGCGGATGTTTATTCACCACCAGCGAGCTTCAGCGAAAACTTGTCCCCCTCGATGTGCTCGCAATACGTTGGAACGCGGAGGTTTTCGTCATGGCAAAACTCCGTTCGATCCGTACGGTGGGCGCTTGGGTGGCGGCGTGCGTTGCAACGTCGGCATTGACGCCATTGGGATGTGGCGCGGCGCAAGAGGATTACACGGTGGTGTCGCCGGGCCAAACCATGTTGACGCCGGCTTCGGAAAATACGTGGCAGCCGCCCGAAGCGATCGTTGCGGAATTGCGCGGTTGTGTCAAAGAGCACGCGCGCGATTTGAAGACGTATTCGCATCACACGAAATTCGATCTCCGGGTGACGGAAGCGGGCGAGGTGCAAAGCATTGATATGCAGAGCTCGACGTTGCATCATTCGGCGCTGGAATCGTGTATCGCGGACGTCTTGAAAAAACTGTCGATTCCGTCGTCGGCGCTTCCGCTGCGTTTGTCTGAGCCGGTCTCGGGTGGTGAACGGATGCGTTCGGAGGGTCAACCATTGGGCGTCGCGATCGTCATTGCCGGGGTCGCGCTGGGTCCGATCATCGTGGTCGCCGCAGGCGTGACGCTCGGCGTGGCGATTGTCGTGGCGGCGACGGAAGAAGCAATCGAGGCGGCGAAGCGGACACGGCGGCTCGAAAGGTTGTGCAGCGCAAAACTCGTCGAGTGTCTTGCAAATAAACAACTTCCTCCGGGCAGCGATTTTGGCCCTGAGAAAGACTGCGGTGCGTGCAACCGGTTGTGCCTCAACTATGGCTATTGGCCTGAAGACAAATGTCCAAGCTCAAACTGACATTCTCCGTGTTTGAGCAGGTGAAATATGAACATCAGTACTGCAGACCCTCCCGAAATATGCAAGCGGTGTCATCAACGTCCCGTGACGACGACGTATACCGATCGCAATGGCAAACAGACCGAGCAGGTATGCGACCGTTGCCTTGATCGTCTCGAAATACTGGAAGCATTCGACTGGGGAGTGCTGGACAGTCGGGCTTGGGCCGATGAAGAACAATACGATAAAATCTTGGATTGGCTCGATGCCTTCGAAAAGGAGCACCGCCACCGCGATCACGACGCCAGGCTTGCTCGGAGCATTGCCGCGCACCGAGCCCTTACGTATTGGGAAGCCGAACGATATGAAGAATCGTTGGCCGCCTGCGAGAAAGTCGATGCATTTGGATTTGAAGACGTGTGGTATCGCTGGGCGGCGGCGGGTGCGAAAGCCGGCGCATTGGAAGGTTTGGGGCGCCATGCCGAGGCATTGACCGTGTTTGAAGAAGCCTTTCGGCATCAGGATCCGCAGTTCATGCGGAGCGCGTGTTATTTCCTCCCCGTGCTGGTCAAATACTCCACCAATGCGGGAAAACCCGTCGATGAATCCTGGCGCAAGCTCGGCCATGACATTGCCGACCATTACCACGTCGAATTCCCCGATCGCCCAACGCTCGCCGAGAGCTTGCTGGCTCTCTTCGAGATGACCGAGAAAAAGAACTGCGTTGTCGAAGACGAATCCGAGCCGCAGTCCCAAGACAAACCCTGACCGCCCTCGCCCGGCCCTCGCGTCGGCAAACGTCGAGCGGCCTTCAGCCCCGGGCCGGATGCGCCACCGCCGGATCGGCCGGACCCGGATCGAGCCGCGTCGTATACGTTTTTCCCGTCCGCATCGCTTCGGCCAGAGCCTCGTACACCTCGAGAATGAGCCGTTTGGTGCGGTATTCCCCGTGCGCCTTTTCGTCGTTTTTCCGGACGATCGGAAACGTCTCCAAAATGTAATCGGCATCGTCGCGGGAAATGCCATACAAATGGAAAAACGCCGCGTCGAGCTCGGCGCGCAGCTGACATCGCCGCTCCGCGTCCCACCGAAATGGCGGACCGTCATACCCGACGTCCTTGCCAAACGCTTCGAGGTCCCAGGCGGTGTAGGTCAATTCGAGCACCCGGGGCAGGATCCAATCGCGCAACACCATCACGGTGTTCCAAGGGGTGGGTTGTTCGTACGTGGACGGCGGAAGTACGGGGAGTTGTTTGACGATAAAGTAACTCAGATTAAGTCCACCCATTTTTTGCCGCACAACAAAGTCCAATGCAATGGCACAGAAATTGGCGTATAGCATTGGCTCGTTAGTTCGCGATATTGTCGTCATGTAGGCAAGAGAATGACCCAATGCGGCGGCGGGTGTGACTTGGGCAATACACGTGCGATCGTTCGTTGCATGAGAAATGAGCCTATAGGTTAGAAGCCATCGTGGTTCAGAAATGTGGCTTTCTTTCATCCAATATCTAGGTAGCACGACAAAATTGGCGTCTGCATGTTTTTCGTCGTTTGGCGTATCAAGTGCTGTTGATTCCCGTCCTTCTTCACGGCCCTCGAACGTTCCAAAGCGATGATCAAAATACGTTGCCATCTTTGCTTCATAGAGAGGCAAATATTTCGTTGCCCCATGAACGTAAATGCCTTTGCGAAGCTCCGCACCGGCTGCAAGAAGCTGCTTCGCATCGCTAAAGAGTGCGGAGTCATTTGCCATATCAAACATTCGTCCAAACGTAACACCCCAGGGGCTCTCGTCGTTCGGGAATTCTCTGACAAATAAATCTACTTTGGCATAGATAGCCTTCGTGATTTCGGCGTCTCGTCGCGTCCGAAAAATAGGGCACGTTCGTGTATTGGGGTTTAGCTGCGCGACCTCGGCGGGGGTCAACGAAAATACCCTCGCTCTGTCATGCAATTGCGAAACATTCCAGAGTTGGAAAGCAAATGACGATGCTTCAGCACGGCCCACCGTGAATAAGCAAAATTTCATGCGCCCGTGCCCGATGCCGGGAAATAAGTTTTCCCGATTCTCAAAATCGTATAAGCTGGCCAAACGCTGGCTACTCATAATATCAGCAAAAAAGTCCTTGGTCGAATCGTCGGTTGCGATACCCGACGGAACAATAAAACCAGCTCGACCACTTGGCCTGACAATAGTTTTGTTATGCTCAGCGAAGAGCGTGTACATGTTCACATCCCCCTTGCCACACAAAGGATACCGCCCCGATTGCCGCACGAAATGACTCTGCCCCTCCGCTTCCCGACTCGCCGCACACCATTCGTCCCACAACCGCTTGTCTTTGCCCGGCAACGCCGCGATCAGCTTTTTCCGCGCCGCCGCATTCGCCGCATTCGCGATCTCGTCACTGCGCGACGCAAAAAACTCCTGCTCCTGCAATTTCACCCGCTCCCACGGCGGATTGCCCAACACCACGTCGAATCCCCCGCGCTCGAAGATCCGCGAAAACTCGAGCTCCCAATGGAAAAAATGATATTGCTCCGCCAAACTCGCCACCAGCTCCCGCATCTTCCCCGGCGCCGGCATCCGCTTCTCTTTGATTTGCAACCACACATCGCTCGTCGGCGCCGCATGGCTCTCGTCCCCGTCCTTTTTCGGCCAGACAAACGCCGCACACCAGGCATCCGCGACGAATTTGTCGTGCGTGTACGTGTCCGACGCCAAAATACGCCCCCACATCGCCCGCTTTTGCTCGATCGCCGCCACGTCCGCATCCGATTGCGCTTCCATCGCCGCCACGTGCTTCGATAACGAAATGGCGTCGCCTTCCCCCGGACGCGAAAACAAATCCATCGCCCGCTGACCGCCTTTGGCCCCCTTGTTCCGCTTCTTCAACGCCGTGGCGACCTTTTTCTCGTCCCCTTCCAGCGCCTCCCACGCTTCGTCCGGAATGCCTTTGTCCTGCAAAACCTTCGTCGTGCCGAGCAAGGCATTGCCATGCCGAATGTGGGCATCCAAAAACGACAAGGGACGCCCCGGCTCGACGCCCTCCATCCACAAACTGACTTTGCACAATTCGACGGCCATGGGATTCAAATCCACGCCGTACAAACACCGCCCGACGACCTGACGCACGGCATGCCGATAATGCTCGCGCCCCGGTGTCCCGTCCGCCTGCAATCGCGCCACGTGATGACCGAGGCGTTGCGCGGCGGCGACGAGAAAATGCCCGCTGCCGCACGCGGGATCGACAATGGACAAATTCAACAAGGCCTCGATGGGGTTGTCCGGACGCGCGGCGAGGGTGGAGGCAATGACCGGCTCGAGGGCGCTGTCGAGCAAGACCTGAACGAGGCTCTTCGGCGTGTAATACGATCCGGTGGTTTTACGCGCATTGCCTTTGGTCTCGCCACCGCGCGCAAAATCGAAATGGCGACAATCGCTCGAAACGACGGGGACCAATTCGAGCAGACTTTCGTAGACACTGCCGAGCTCTTCGGTATCGAAATCGCGCCAATTGACGCGCACGATGCCCGCGTCCCGGCGCAAATACGACAAACGAAACATGGCGCCGAGCAGAGCCTGGTTCTCCAATTTCGCGCCGTCCAGCGCCGGGCATTGATCGGCCGCAAAAAGCCCCGCCAGACCGGGCAAACCGAGCTGCGGCCGGCCTTGAGCCAGGCCGCGAAAAACCACTTTCACGCTCTCCCAGACATCGGAGAAACGATCGTGGGCCTGACGCTTGGCCGCTCGGGCCCGCAAGCGCCGCATGCCGTACGCGCGATCGTACAAAGACTTGGCGGCCTCGGAGGCTTCGGGGGCAAATAAGACGCCGCGTTCTTCGGCGGTCAGCAAAAAGAGCAATCGATAGACGAGCCGGAGCAATTGCTGATGAAACGTTTGGGTGGTGAGGGTTTTTCCGTCGCGTAAAGCGTCGCGAATCGCGCCATTGTCGGGATGATTCAAAAAACCATGGCCGAACGCGAGAATGGCGGCTTCGACGCCGTCGCGCAATTGATCCCGCGCGCGGGTGCCTTCTTCCTGGCCCGCCTGGCGCCACACTTCGAGGGGGCAATCGGTGACGGGACCGTCCGCGGCGCCGAAGCGAGATTCATGCAGCAAAAGCCATAACGCGGAGAACTCGGCATAACGTTCTTCGGTGAAGATGCGGGCCAAGTCCGCTTCGAGCCACGCGGGACGAGCGAAACTGGCATTGTCGCGCAAAAGGCGCAAGGAAACGCCATCAGTGACCAAGCCCCAGACGCAGCGTTCGTCGGCATTCAAGCATTCTTGCGCCAAACCGAAGGCGCTGCGTTTTCGATGACCGTCGCCGAAGACGGGGGCATGGGTATCGAGGCCCAAAGCGGCGGGCGCAATCACGACGGGGACGCGTCCGGCGAGGGCGGAAAAACCAATGGGATAGACGCGTCCCTGCAATTCGACGGGGGCCGAGGGATTCAACGTGCCAAACCCGAAACATTTCCGGAGCAATGGCGGGACAAAGGCTTCGACGAGGGCTTTGGGGTCGCCGCCGGCGGATCGACCGGTGGAGAATTTGGTCCACAAGGCTTGGGCCATGCGCCAATACCGGGCGATTTCATCGCGGAGGGTGAGTCCTTCGTCAATGCGGTAATCGGTGGGGGCTTGGTGTTCGGCGGTGGCGAGGGTAATGCGGGAGAGCCATTCCGGCGCGAGCAACCCACCTTCGATGAAGATGGCGTCGAAAGCGAGCTCGGCATCACGGCGACGCGGGGAGCGAAGAGCAGCCATGTCAAACGTTCTCCACGGGCGGCAAAAGGACGAAGAGGCCGATCACATCGGGGGGCAACAGGGCTTTCACGGAATGACTTCCCCGCGCGGCGGAGGCATCGCGAACCCGGCGGTGATCGTCCAGCAATATCTTTGCGCGACGATCGGCATAAGCATGCAAATCCGCCTCGCGAGCCGCCAAATCCTCGAGCGCGCGGCCCACGAAACGCGCGCGTACGGGCGGCGGCGGATCCCCCACGGGGGCGGGCCCGAGCAATGCCAACGCGTCGGTCCCTTCCAATAGGTTTGGCGCGGCGGACCAAGCCATCGCCCCGGCTTCTTCCACCAGCGTCGTCGACGAAACGCCGGCCCGGGTCGTCACGAGCTGATGGCGTAAACGCAAAAGAACGACCGTCGTCGGCAACAATAGGTTTGGCACGTGCCAACACCCTACCCGCCCGAGCACGCTCGGATCATTCGACGTGTCCGAATCCTCCGCGCCGAGGGTCCGCCCGAGGAGCGATTCGGCCAAAATGGCCACGACCGGATGACTGCGATGCAGGAATCGACAACGGGGAGCCGGCGGCGCCGAGAAATCCACGAGCAACGAGCGCTCGAAACCTTCGAATGACAAGCGTTCGCGCACGTCTTCGGGCATAGCGGCGAGCGGGATTTTGAATCCGCGGCGGAGTTTTTCCAGGCCGGCGCCGAGACGCATGGTCGCGCGTCCGGTAAAACGTTCCACGTCTTCGCGCCCGCCGACCGCGGCCAACGTCTTGTGCCATTCCGGTAAAACTTCTTCGGGCTTCAGACGCCGCTGGGCAAAGACCGTACGATTGCGTTTGGCTTTCTCCGCCGCATCCTGCCAACACTTTTCGACGGCTTGGGCTTCGGCCAAATCCATGAAATCGAAGACGGCTTGTTTCGGCGATTTTCGATGCCGCAACAAGACGGCTTTCATCAGCGCCTGCGTCAACGTATGCCCATCATCGGGCAAAGGTACGGGCACGCCGAGCTCTTCGCGGATTTTCTTCGCTTTGCGGACGATGACTTCGAGGACCGCGCCATCGACGGGATTGTTCGCCCCGTACATCAGCGTCGTGCGGACGACGGGACTGGTTTGTCCAAAACGATCCACGCGTCCTTCGCGTTGTTCGTGCCGCGTGGGATTCCACGATAAATCGTAATGCACGACGGCGTCGAAGTGCTCCTGCAAATTGATACCTTCGGACAAACAATCGGTGGCGATGAGCAAAGGTTTGTCGGCGGCGCCGATCAAGTCGACCTGTTCTTTACGTTCGTCGGCGGTGATTTCGCCGGTCACGACGCCGACGGTCACGCCTTTGAATTTTTGGGCCAAGTGTTTGCCCAGGTAATGCGCCGTGGCGATGTAGCGACAAAACACGACGGGGGCGAAGCCTTCTTCGAGCAACGTACCGACATGATCGGCGAGCAATTTCAATTTGGGATCGCCCGCGCCCAGGCTGAGTTTTTCGGCGGTGTCCAGCAATTGCTGCAATTCGGCGTCTTCCGCGGCGCCCGGAGGTTCCACGTCGTCATCGGGCAGAGCATCGGCTCGGCCGTCGAAAATGCGGTCTTCGAGGTATTCGTCGTCGGCTTCATCGGACAAACCCGCGCGCGTGCGTAATGCGCCGAGCGCCGCCGCGGGGCTCGAAGCGACACAACGCATGAGGGCCAACGTGGTCCAAAAGCTCAAACGTTGCCGACGTTCATCGCCGCTCGCGGAGGCGACGACGGCGGCGCAATAATCGAGCACGGCGTGGAAGAACTTGTCCCAAGCGCCGGAGAGCGAATACGTAATTTCTTTGGTTTCGCGTTTGGGAAAAAGGCTGTGCTCATTCCATTCTTTGATATCGGGACGGCGCCGCTGGACGAAATGCCGCGCCAAACGTTCGCGTAATCGATCCCGTTCGTCGCCTTCGGCATGTTCCAAGGCCCCGAGGCTCGAATCGAGCAACGCGAGCAAGCGGAAAAAAGCGGGTTCGTCGCCGCTATGGGGCGTGGCGGTGAGCAGCACCAAATGGCGATCGGGGGATTGGGCCAAGGCTTGGAGCAGATGATACCGCAGATGTCGCCCTCGACCGGTGGCGGCGCAGGTATGAGCTTCATCGACGATGACGAACGGGGGACACACGCGAAGAAAGTCGTCCCGCCGCGTATCATTTTTGATGTAATCGAGGCTGACGACGGTGAAAGGGTGGGCGAGAAAAACGCTGTCGCTGGGGGAGAGGTCGCGTTCGAGGCGTCCGACGCCGGCCGAGGTAATGGCGACGGCGCGAATATGAAAGCGGGATTCGAGCTCGGTGACCCATTGATCGACGAGGTGCGGGGGGCATAAAACGGTGAGGCGATCGATTTCGCCGCGGTCGAGCAATTCGCGGGCGATGAGTCCGGCTTCAATGGTTTTCCCGACGCCGACGTCATCGGCGATGAGCAAGCGAATGGGGTCGAGTTTGAGGGCCATGAGCAGCGGGACCAATTGATACGCGCGGGGTTCGATGGCGAGTTGCCCGAAACTCCGAAAGGGTCCGGCGCCGCGGCGCAAAGAGAGCAGCAAGGCATCGCGCAGGAGCAAGGCGCCTTCGTGGCCGGCTTTTTGGAGGGGGTTTGGCGGAGGAAACGTCGCTTCGGTGACGGGTTCGGATTCGAGGGGGATATGGATCCACGTTTGGTCGTCTTCGGAGCCGGAGAGAGGACGCACGTGGAGGGTATCGGCAGAAGAGCCGGACAGAACGATCCATTCGCGTCCACGGGCGCGGACGAGAGTGCCTGGGTTATGGGTGGGCATGGTGGCGTTGTGGAGGGGCGATTGTGCGGTCGCAGGGCTGTTTCATACCGATTCAAGCAAGTTCACGTAGGTTTGGATTTTACCATGAAGGTATTTGTCTAGATTTTCCAGTTTGTCACCAAGGAACGCGGTAAACTCGATGACATGGCCCGTTCGCAACAATGCGTCAGCGATGGCTTTGTCGATATCCCTGTCGGCGTCGGACTTGGGCGATGCGGTTGTCATTTCGCAGGCACTGTACTCGCCGTATTCGACCGAATCAACGGTTCGCCTGACGATGAAATCGGGTCTTACCGAGCGGAAACAGGCAAAACCTTTTCCGTAATCACCGCCTGCCCGAACTCTCAAGGCAGGCTCGTAGACAGTGCTTCGATTTTGCCCCATCTGTTCGAATTCCTTGGTGAGCAATTGGATATCCTGTGGGGAGTAAGGTTGATTATCGAGCTTTGTGTTGACATCGAGGCACGTTTGCTTCCACTGCGCGAGGTCATTCTCGAAAGGGTGTCGGGTAACGATCTTCCACAATTCGTCGCCGAGGCTCGTTGTGCCTGGAGGTTGGAGCAAGGCGTACGTTGCAGTCATATCCAAACTCACCCATTGGAGCATGAATTCCGATTCAAGCATACGAGCGGCGCGTCGATTTTCGCCTATTTTGGACGCCCATGCATCGCGCATTTCCCATGCACCCAAATGGTGAAGTGAGCCTACGTGGAGGGGCTGCGCGATGATTTCGCGCTCATCCAAGAACTCTTGAACGGCGGCGCATTTCGCTCCGAGCGTAACAAGTGTAAGTACATTTCGGTCGCGCGGCGGTCCTGAGCGTCTTGCGTCGCCTGCGAGTGAATTGCTGACGGCATGAAATGAATTTGTAAATCCCTTGTCTCGGTCCATGAGGGTTTGTCGAACATTGCGTCGTTTTTCCGGCTTTGCGGCATCGACGCAATACCAATAACTCACCTTGTTGAGTCGGTTCGTATTGGTTCGAACGATACGTTCGACGGCTTCCGGTTGCGGCACGGGCATTTCGATCAATTCAGCCAGTCCATCGAAGCATCGATCCAGGTGTCCTTTGAGGTCTTCGAGCCATTTTCTATCATTCGAGCACATAATAATGACGGAACGGCGCATTTTACTGCGACAGGCGGTATCGATATCTTGGGCTACCCTGCCGAGTAATGCATCGGGGCCGCGCTGTTTTGCTTCGTAAAACTCGGCCGCTTCCAAATCCGTCCAAGGTCGCACGATTGAATCTTTATGCGCATCGTCGAGTAAGACGACGCGAACCCGGATTTCCGACTCGACTCCGGTGTCTCGCAATTTGCCTAGTTCCCCGGCGGATACCTGTAAAACCCGTGAAGAGCGAGTGACTTCGCGGATTTGTTCTTCACTGGGTTCGGCGGAGGCAATCATGGCGTGCCATAAATTGCTGGAAAGATCGGGCTTATATTGCGGGGCAATCTCTTTCGAAGAATCGCCTTTCGTGCGCTGAAAATCTTCGAATAGTCGTTTGCAGAAGAGTGATTTCCCCGAACCCATAGGGCCGTGGAGCAAGATGACGGCTGCGCTTCGGGTTTGAAAAACGGTCCGAAATTGTTTGCCTACTTGAATACAGAGGTTCTTCCAGTGCGAGATCTCGACTTTGTAGTTGTTGTACTCGTTGAGGTACTCCGCACGCTGAGGGAACTCGAGTTCGTCGTAGAAGGTAGACATGGCTTGCGCTTGTTAGCACAGGTTGGAGCCCGCGAGAGAAATTTGTGCGGTTTTTCGATTGACATGTCCGGTCGTGAGCTTCCGTGAGCTCGAGTCCGCGGCGATGCCAAACATCCCGACCAACGACTCATATCACCCCTATTGTTGCCCCGACGAACCCGCATAGGGTTTTTCGCTGTCCACTTGGACGAACAAAGTTGTTTTACATCCTGTAACTTTTTTCGTGACAAGTAAATTGGCGTGGGGTAGGAGCGGGTCGTGGAGACGTTCGATCAGGCGCTGAAGTATTTGGCGCAGAAAAACCCGGCGGATTTCATTGGTTACGCGCTTGGGGAGGAGGGAGTGCGGGTATTGAAGCCATTGCCGTCGGGGTTGCCGGCGCGGGGGCGGGATGTGGACGGGTGTTATTTGGCGCAGGTGAAGGACGAGGAGCTGGTGGTGCATCTCGAGTTTCACCGGCGCAACCAATCCTTGGCCGAACTCGGAATGGACGTGACCGAGGCGCAGGTGCGGATATTTCGGCGTGAGAAGCAGCTCGTTACGTCGTTGGTGTGGGACTTGTACGGTCGGCGGGACGAACCTTCTCTCGAACGGCGGGAATTCTCGTTTGGCCGGGCATTTCAGGGCAAGGGTTCACTGGGCGTATATTTGCGCGTGAATTTGCGGGCTTTGTCGTGGCGGGAATTTTTGCGCCATGCTCCGGCGGTGCTCTGGCCGCTCGTTGCATTGACACGGGACGGAGCGCAACGAGAAGCGATTGTCGCGGCACGCGACGCCATCAACGCGCAAAAACAGCTTGGCTTTTCCGAACGAGCGGATTATCTTGCGATCTTGAGGTTCGTCGCTGACGCCGAGGACGTCCCCAAACACGTCCTCGATGCGGAACTGCTGGAGGAATTGCTCATGGGTGGTCAGTATTACGAAAGCGTGGTGGCGAAGGGCATTGCCAAGGGCGAGCAGTTGGGCATCGTCAAGGGCGAAAAGTTGGGCATCGTCAAGGGCGAAAAGTTGGG
>CAYSYX010000034.1:23053-39575 GCA_964435055.1 uncultured Polyangium sp.
AAAGTTGGGCATCGTCAAGGGCGAAAAGTTGGGCATCGTCAAGGGCGAAAAGTTGATGTTGGCGCGAAACATCACGTGGATTCTCGAACGGCGCCTCGGTTCGATCGAAGACGATGTGCGCAGGCGGATCACCACGGAATCCGAGCTTGAAACGTTGGAGGGGTGGTACCAGCTCGCCGCGGATGCTGTTGACGCCAAAGCCGCTCGGAAGGTCGTGCAGAAAATTCGTCAATCGCGAACGAAGCCACCTCAACCGTGAACTCGTCGAGGAATTGTTATCCCCGAAAAACCTTTTCCAATTCTGTAAACGTTCCCGCCCACGTCGCTTCATCCACGCCGAACGTCAGCACCACGAATCCCAGCATATCCAGCATTTGCATGGCTTCCGCAGGCAACGCCGAATCCGCCGCAAACACCGCCACCACCAAATACTTACGCCAAATCAAAGGCGCTCGAACGCTCCCATGGACGAACGGTTTTTCGTCCTCTTTCGGTATTCCTCGCGCTTTCGCCCATTCCGCCCATCGCTCCATCGGCGTCAGCTCATTCGCCGGCGCAGGCCGCGACGATCGACGACGCGTTTGCCCCGGAACCTCCACAATCGTCGCCCGCGCCAAACGCAACAAAGTTCGGCGCACCAAATCATCACGCCGATCGATGTTCTCGTGTTCGGGTTGATTGTAATACGAAAGCAAACAACGATAACAACCGGCAACACACGTCGTCCCCGGCTCGTCGTGCAGTTCGTCGGGTAAATCCCCGTCGCCCGAAACGTCGAAATGCATCACATGGAGCGCTTTACGCGCCACGTGCGCGATTTCATGCGGATCACCCACGAGCCGCGTCAACACGCCCGCCCCGCCTTCCGCCGCTTCGTACAGCAGAAACCCATTGCGGTTGAAACGATGCGGCAAAGGCTCCGCCAGCATTTCCCCCTGCTCCAATTGAAAATGCAATTCGATGCCCCGAAGCAGCGCGTATTGCAACGTCGCCAAACTCGTTTCGTCGGTCGTTTTTTCCTCCAAACGCACGAGCACCGCGTTTTTCTGGTCCTCCACGAACGGAACGATCCGCTGCGCCCGCGTCAACGTCGGATCCGGCTCGTCCGTCGTCGCCGACTCGTCTTCGGTTTTTTGCCAATATCCCGTCGTCGGATCGATCATGAATCCATGATTTCTTTCCACCGCGCGACGCCGCAGGCCTTTGTTGATGCGCGTAATGGTCGCTCCATGACCGTACGCCAAACGCAAAATGGTTCCCGACGCATCGTCCGCCGTGCAATCACGCACGTCGTGCAGGCCGTCGCGAATCGCCCAACGAAACGTGGTTTGCAGGTCAAACCCTTGGCGTTGCCGCTCTTCGTCGTTCGCCGTGATCCGTTCGGCCACGACGGTCCCGACATTTTCAATGCGATACGCCCCGGCGATCACTTCTTTTTCGCCCATGGGCAATTTGCACGCGTGACACATCGACACCTCGTCCAAGTCGTGTCGCGCGCCGCAATGTTCGCACAGGTAAAACGTCTGCGTCGACAGCGTCGGCTCGACTTTCGTCGCTTGCCGTTGCGACGGAGGCAACATGGCACGCACGACGCGGAACGCGCGACCTTCATGATAAATCAGGCTGCGCGGCCCGAACTCCGCAATGGCCAAAAACCTCGGCCGCTGCAAATACGTTTGCACCTTTTTCGGATTGTCTCCGCCCGGAATGGACGCCATGAGCGGCAAACGCGGGAAATTGTACCCCGGCAAAAACCCTTCCGTCGCCAAATACCGATAGGTATTGAAATCATTCGCTTCGACGTCTTCACCGCGCAGCAATGAATTGATTTCTTCTTCCGCCCGGCGCGCTTGGGCTTGCGCAATCCGGCGTTCCGTCGACGTTGCCGAATAATTGTCCGTCACGCGCCGCGCCAGCGTCCGCATGTGTTCCGCTGCGTCGAACAGCTCTTGCCAACGGCGAAATGCATCGATGAATCGCCCCAAAGCTTCATCCACGACCTTTCGAGCAAAGGACCGAACGTCGTCAAACCATGGCGCGTTGGATTCATTCAAATGGTCTTGCACCATCAGCAAAACCCGTTCGATGCGTTCCTGCGCTTCAGCCGGCGCAGCGGAATGAAGGGCTTCGCGAATATCCGGACGCAGAGGGCGTTTGGGGTGATCGAGGTGCAGCAATTTGGAAATGGCCGGGTCGAGTTTGATCTGCGTCGCGGCCAGCCAAACCGCATGCAAATGGCTGCGCACCAAATCCGGATTGGCCAATTCCAAAAGAGGTGGACGAACTTCTCCGCCGACCATTTGTTTGGGCGAACGGAAAAAGTATTGATCATGCGGACCTTGCGCCGAACAATACGTCAATACGAGCGCCGCTTGACCACTGCGCCCCGCACGCCCGCTACGTTGCGCGTAATTCGCAGGCGTGGGCGGTACGTTGCGCATGTACACCGTATTGAGCGCCGAAATGTCGATACCGAGCTCCATCGTCGGCGAACAAAACAGCACCGGCAAAAATCGTCGCTCGTCCGCAGGAACGTCCGGTTTTCGCAGATCCGTCTGTTCGTCCGGACCATAACGAAATCGTTTTTCTCGGATTTCGCGGCGTTTTCGTTCGACCTGGGCCGTATGTTCCCGCGCCTCGAATCCGAACAACGGATGTTCGGGGCTGCGCAACATGGCCGCCAGATTTTCGTAATAGGCTTGGAAAAACCGATTCGTTTTTCCTCGTTGCCCTTTTTCGTACACGGGTTCGGATTTGTGAAACCGAATTTTCGACCCGTTTAATTGCCAACCTTCCAGTCCGTCGAATGCATTGCCGTGTTTGCTGACGAAAGCCGACTTTCTGGCCGCTTCGAGCAATCCTTTCAGCACGAGATCTCGTTCGGCGCCTTTCAAGCCCCGAAACGCGTCGTTTGCCCAGACCTTCGACGTGGCCAAGGTTTTTCCCAACGCACTGCGGGAACCGCCGCGCACGATCAAGTCTTCATCGGCGATCCGCATATCGCGTCGAGAAGGCGAATCCATGAGCAACCAGCGCGAGCTCCGAGGTCGTTCGTGTTCGCCAAACCCCCACGGCGCCCGCAGATGGTTGTGCGACGCGGATTTGAGTTGTTGCAGGACCGTGTCGTTGAGAATGCGGCAATCGATGGCCATCCATTGCCGCAAATAATCGAAAATGGCGACATACACTTTTTTGCGCACGTCGACCGGCGCCAAACGAAAGACGTCGTGCACGTGCGTGAAATGCTCGTCCTGCGCCACGAATTCATCCAGGCCGACATAATCGACCCGCAGCAGCTTCAGGTCCTCCAAACTGGGGTTCGTGTACCTCCAGCTGCGCCGTTGGTCGAACCAAACGCGATACTCCAGAATTTCGCGGAGCATTTTTTCGGTTTCCAAAAGAGCCGCCGGGCGTACGTCGGGATGAACCAACCATTCGGGGCGCAAATTCTCCCGAAATCGATCGAAACCGAGCGCTTTTTGTTGCGCTTCGCCCAGATGCGCCGCGCCGATCCCCGCCGCTCCGGCGTCTTGCAAGGCGCGCAAGAACGCCGCCCGCACGAGGCTTACATGAATGAAATCATTAAAATGCCCCGCTTGTAACGCCGCGTCTTGTCGATTGTCGGAAAAACCAAGCAGCTTGCGCGAAATCGCGTCGAGCTTGGAATCGGGGCCGTGCATGTGCCGCACTACGCTCCCCACGAGCACCGTCGTGGCCGAACTTCGACCTTCCGCCGAAAGCGCCGCCAATCGATTGCGATCCCGCGCCGACGACGAATGCGTTTCCCCACAACGCAAACAAAAGCGGAACCGACCCGGCAAATACCACGCCTTCAATCCGCCACCCGAACCGCAAGACCGACCCGTCGCATCCACGTAATGGTCGATCGCCTTGAATTTGCGATAATTTGATTTAACTCGAACCTTGTTTTTCACCGTTTCGAGCCACGCTTCGGGATAATCATCGTCGTCGCCCCGAAAATCGTAGCCATTCTCGTTTTTGGCATCGAGCGTCAAGAAGCCGCAACGCATGGCCTCTTTTTCGTCTTCGTCTTGATCCTCGGTGTTTTCATCGCCATTCGAGAGCGCATCATCGATATCGCGTTTGATGAAACGGACTTGACCGCTTTCGGAGATACGTTCGACCGGATGATACTCTTGCCCGCAATTTCGACAGAAGTACATTTCGTACAAACGTTTGTCTTCGGTACCGGGGACGAACACCTGTTCGTCGACTGTGACATGGCGTTGTCCCGGCGCTTCGAGCGACGCAAAAGCTTTTCCGGCGCCGGAGATGAATTGATGTAATCGAAACGGGAAAAACGCCCGCTCGTTGGCCTTCGGGTTTCCCGTGCGTTCACATTCGGGTACGCTCGAAACCAAGAGCAAATTGCGCAATGCATTTTGGCACGTCTCCAAACTCCGCCCCGCCGCGTGACTCAATTCCTTTTCCGCCTCGGTCAAGGTTTGCGGGCGCGCACGCACCCAACCGCCCGACCCTTCGACCGCTTTGACGCCCAGACTCGTCTCCACCCAAATCGCCAATGGATGCTCACGTAATTCGGCATCGGTGATATTTGCGGCAATGGGTTTGTCCAGGGCTGCTCCCAGACGCGACGCCACGGATTTCGCCGTTTCGCGTTTGTCCGTAGCTCGTTCCAGCGTTTCACCGATGATACTCGTCGCGGGAATTTCCGTCGCAAACAGCTTCGAGGCTACTTCGGCCACTGTTTCGCGCTTTTGTTCCGCCGAACCTTCGCTGGCCATCGTGGCCGACGTGCCAATGCACAAAAGTTTGTCCGAGGCAAGCCGCTCACGCACACGCCGCACCAGAAGCGCAACATCCGCGCCTTGACGCCCGCGATAGGTGTGCAATTCGTCGAGCACCAAAAAACGCAGGCCGCGGCAATGGCCAATGACACGTTGATCGAGCTCGTCCTGACGCGTCATGAGCAATTCGAGCATCATGAAGTTGGTCAGCAAAATGTCCGGCGGATCGTCCGCGATTTTCTGTTTTTGCTCGGTCGATTCCTGCCCCGTGTACCGGGCAAACGTGACCGGTTGTTTACCGTTCACTTCTTTGATGTACTTTTTCAGTTCTTCGTATTGACTATTGGCCAACGCGTTCATCGGGTAAATGATGACCGCCCGGGTACACGGCGTGGAATCTTCGCGTTTCTCCGCCAAAATAGCGCTCACAATGGGAATGAAAAAGCATAACGACTTTCCAGAACCCGTTCCGGTCGTCACGACAAAACTTTGCTCGTCCACAGCGTGTGCAATGGCTTGTTGCTGGTGACGATAAACCCGCAATGGCCGTTCGCGATTGGGCCCGGTGCGGAAAATATCCCGGCATCCTGGGTCGAGCATTTTTTCGGCAATGAGCTCGTCGATGGTCTGCGCCGGTTCGTAATTGGGATTTATTTGCAGCAGCGGCTCGGGCCAATAACGCTGTTGATCGTAAATGGCTTCGATTTTCGTGCGAATATCGTGCGCATGAATGCTCGTGAACGATGTCGCGAATTCCTTGTATTCATCAATGACTTTTTTGCGAAGCGCGAAAACATCCATGCTTTGAACCGACACAATGGACCTCGATGTGAACTAGTTGCCTTCCGCAGTTTGCCGCAAAGCCATCACGAAACGCAAGGACTTCGCCAAATCGACAGTCAACACAAAACACGTTCTCCACAATCTCGACTCGACCTTCAACAAGGCGTCGCGAGGTTCGACGAGCACGTGGACATGCGCCGAGGTGCTCGGCTCGATCCGTTGGAGTTCAAACGAATTGTTTCAGGTATGAACGAAGTGCGCGCATTTCCAGAGACCGACACTTCGAAGTGCAACAGATCGTTTCGTCTCCCACGCCGTCGCGGCTGCGCGCTGCACCATCGCGTTTGCTCACGCGACGATGGGTTGTTCGGAGGATCCGTGGACAAACGAAGCCGCTGCTCACCGCCGCACGCGCGTGCCGCGCATCAGTTCGGCCACCGCTTCGCCGAGTCCCTCGAGCGTCAATTGAAACATCGGGAAAACATCGCGAATCACTTGCGCCGTGCCCATCGTGTACGCGCTCGGAGGATCCGGATTGAGCCACGCGCTGCGTTCGAAATGTTCGCGCAACATGACGAGCCATTTGACTCCGGCGACATGCGCATCTTCACCCCACCCTGCCGATCCAAGGAGTTCATACGGAGCCATCGAGGCGTCGCCGACCATCACGAGCTTGTAGTGTTTGCCGCATTCATGAATCAAATCGCGTACGGAAATGGGATCTTTGAAGCCTTCCGTTTTGAAGACTTTCCCGTACACGCAATTGTGGAAGTAGTACGTACGCAGCTCTTTCCAATGCGTCGCGCGTTTGGCCGCGCTGAACAGTTGCGACACCGTGTGCGCGTAAGGGTCCATCGATCCGCCCACGTCCATCATCAAAATGACCCGCGTATTCGGCCTTCGCGGCGGTCGAGTCACCACTTCGAGCTCGCCGGCATTTCGCGCCGTCGCGTCGATCGTGCCTTCGACATCGAGCTCGTCGTCGATACCCTCCCGGGTAAAACCTCGCAGCTTGCGCAAGGCAACTTCGAGTTGTCGGACGTCGAGCGTGAGGTCTGTCCGGTACGAACGATACTTTCGCGCGTCAGCCGTATGAATGGCGCTTCGTCCGCCTGAACCTCCGCCTACGCTGATCCCCGAAGGATGAAAACCATTACGTCCGAACGGCGACGTTCCACCCGTTCCAATCCACCGATTACCACCGTCGTGGCGTTCTTTTTGTTCCTTCAGACGCTCTTCGAATTGCTCGAGGACTTCTTCCAGATCGAGCGCTTCGATCATGGCGCGTTCTTCCTCGGTCAATTCGCGCATTTTCTTGGGGTTTTTCAGCCATTCTTGCAGTTCGTCGGCGATCTTTTTCGCTTCGACGGCGACGCCGCGAAAGTGTTTGGCAAAGGCAAGATCGAAGTCGTCGAGTTGCGTTTCGGAATGCACGCAGAGCGCTCGAGCGACGTGGTAAAACCCATCGAGCGAAGACTCGTGAACCCCGGCGGCCAAAGCTTGGCTCAAGGCGAGGGCTTCCTGTGTTCCTACGGGCACTTTTCGAGCCCGCAGCTCGTACAAAAAGTCGACGAACATAGGCGTTGATCTTATGCCCGTTTGGTATGCGATGCTTTCGATCTTTGTCGTCGCAACGATGAATCGATCAAGCGCACGTGACCTCCCCATGCGCGCGGCAGTTGTGTATGTTGGCGGCGATGGCGAACAAGGACGAACTGGTTCAATCCGTCAAAAACATCGTCAAACACTGGCGAGAGGGAAAACTCGCGGAAGCCTTCACGGCGTATCAAAGCTTGTTTTCTCAACCCGATTTCAACGAGCACCGGCCCGAAGATCAGCGGCAAGCGTTGAGGCTCATGGTGATGGCGAAAGGTGGCCCGGACCCCGAGCGGGCGACGCCGGAAATGGTGGAAGCGCATCGAGTCGCCGCTGCCATCTTGACGGATTTGGTCACGAAATTCGGCGAGCCGACAGATCATGAAATGCTGGGGGTTTGCCATCTGGTACTGGGAAATCCTGAAACAGCGAGCGCGATCTTTCGCGCCGGTTTGGCGATTGAACGAGCGCGAAATCCTCAATCGGACCTCTGTGGCTCGCTCATGAAACGCATCAGTTTGATTTAGTTCGCCGCGAAGAACGTGCCGCCCACGCAGCACGTGGTTGACCTTTGCCCGAGCGCATTTGTTACGATGCTTCGGGATCGCGACTTCTCATGGAGTCGTGCAGTTCACGCGCCGCGAATACCGGGGAGACGCATGCACATCATCACGGTGGCCAGCCAAAAAGGAGGCGTGGGAAAAACCACGATGTCCCTCAACCTTGGTCTCGCCCTCGCGCGTGCAGGCAATCGCACGCTCCTGATGGAGCTCGACGCTCAAGGCAGTTTGTGTTTGTCCCTGGGTTTGCCCGATCGCGCTCGTCCGGGAATCGCCGAGGTTCTGACGGGTACGGAGCACGTGACGAACGTGCTGCTCAAGACGCGAGATCCACAGCTGCAAGTGCTCAGCGTGGGCCGAGTGGATCCCACGACGGTGGCGGGGTTCGAAGATGCGCTCACGCGCGCGGGCACCCTTGGGAACATGCTCAAGCAGCTGCATGGCGAGTTTGACTTGATCCTGATCGATTGTCCGGCCGGACTCGGCAAAGTGACCACTCGGTCACTCGAGATCTCGACGCACGTGCTTTCGCCGCTGCAAGCCGAGCCTTTGGCGCTTCGTTCGTTGGGACAATTTTTGGCGCTCGTGGAGAAAATTCGTTCCGAGAAAAACCCCAACTTGAGGCTGCTCGGGATTGTCTTGTCCATGTTTGACCGGACAACCGCCGCGTCGCTCGAGGTCGCCGAAACTTTGTGGACGAAGTTTCCGGACGGGATGATCTTCGACAGCGTGATTCCTCGTGACGATGTGTTTTTGGAGGCGTCGTTGCGCGGTTCGCCGTTGCTTCTGATGCAGAAACGTCCGCCGCCGTTGGCTCGTCTCTTCGACCAATTGGCCACGGATGTGCTGGATCGAATTGCGGGACCCGACGGCGAAAAGGAGGAGGACGATGGCCCGATCCCGCTCCTCGTCTAATTGGGACATTTCGAACGCGCTCGCCGCGGCAAACTCGCTCTCCGCAGATGAGCGGACGAAAAAGCCGGCCGGGTCCGACGCGCTTTCTCCCAGCCTCGTGTCGTTTGCCACGCCAAACGCTACGCCGGCGGAACCTCCCGCTGTGGCTCCGGGATCGGTTCCGCGACCTCCGGGAATGCCATCGTTATCGATTCCACCGCCGAACATCGACGGTTCTGCGCCCAGCGAAGCGGCGCGAACATTGCCGCGATTGCCGGATTTGACGCATGTGAAGAACATGCTCGAGCGGTGCGAAAAAATCGTGCAATGGATCGGCGATGCCACCGGAGCCGTGAATGTATTTCTTGCCGACGCGGCGGGTTTACCCTTGGCAGGTTCGGTCCATGAAACCGAAACGCGTTTGGCCGGGTCGGGGCTCGTCGCGTCATCCATTGCGACACTGGCGACGGCGGTCCCGGGAAATCCCTCGCCGCAATTCGAATTGCACATCGGCGAAGGACCGTATTTTCAGATTATCGGGTTCAAAGCGGGGCACACGCTCTTCATCGTGGGGCTCAATCGCAACACGCCGCTGACGCCGAAACAAGCGCATGCGATTCGCTTGGCGTGCCGTTATGCTTTGGGCGATTTGACGGGCTGATGCTGGTTCAGCAATCCATGGCCGCGTCGATGCGCGTCATGGTGGGTTGATTGCCAAACCAGTTTTTGAAGAGTTTGCTGAAAAAACCCGGCTCGGGTTCATTACAGAGCACGGGCAAATACGACAAGGAAAAGCGCCTGCGCAAAGCTTCTCGAGCGGATTGCAAGCTCTCCGGGTCGTTTGGATCGTATTCGGTCAGGGCGATGCCGCAATGTTCATCGTCGGGTTCGTCGAACCGTTCGCAATCGCTGACATACAACGTGACTTTGTTCATGGTTGCCAACGTATCTTGGCGGAGTCGTGTGGCATTTCGATGGCAGCGTCGTGAAATGCCGGAGGCGCATGGCTGGAGCGATTATGCGATAATCACGCGGCGTTTTGCGTTATGCGCCGCCGTGCGGAACACGAAGGACACAATCACGCGTCTCGGTATGTCGTGGACGAATGGCCAAGAGACCGGCCGACTCGAGTCATGACTTCGTAGCGGCCAACGCTTCGATGATTTGGCGGATCGTGGCTTCCTGGCGCTTGACCCGGAGCGCGTGGCCCCAGATGCGCAAGACGCGCCAGCCTTTGCTGCGGAGAACTTGATTCACGACTTCGTCACGATGTTTGTTGGCGGCGAGTTTTGCGGCCCAAAATTCGGCATTGGTTTGGGGATACGTCGCATGCTCGGGGCAACCGTGCCAGAAACAGCCGTCGACGAAGATGGCCAATTTACGCTTCGGAAAGGCAAAATCGGGTTTACCCGGAATTGCGAATTGCCTGCGCCAACCGGTGATGTGGTGCTTGCGAAAAAGCTCGACGAGGACCAATTCGGTATTCGCGTTGCCCTTACCTTTGACCCGAGACATGATCTCGGATCGTTTTTTCTTGGTAAATACGTCAGCCAGGTTTAATTGCTCCCCGTCTGGTCGCTCCAAACTCCCACCAATTTGGACTTGGGCACCTTGGTGATGATCCTCGCCGCTGCGGCCATGTCCTCGATCGTCGTGGCGCCATTCAAACAACGCTCGACTTCGAGCGCAATGCGATAAGCGAACAACGGTGGAACCGCATTGCCGATTTGTTTGGCAATCTCGACCTTGCTGCCCTTGAATTCGAACTCGTCCGGAAACGACTGAATGCGAGCCGCTTCGCGATGCGTGATGGGACGATGTTCCGTCGGGTGCAGATATCGGCCTTTTTCGGGTTTATAGAATTCCGTGCGAATCGTCACGGACGGCCTGTCCCACCACAATCGACCGAATAGGTCTGTCCCGCCAGACTTTTTCTTCACCCAACAATCGGGCGTGATGTCCGGGCGATTGCGCAGCAGATCCACTCGATTCCCGCCTGGAGGAACAGCGCGATAACGTTCCATACTGATTTCCGTGGGCGTACGACCGAAATGCAGGCGCAGCGTGGGATTGTCGCCTTGCGGTTCGATACCCCGCGGCGCGGGCAAACCCTGAAAAACCTTGGAGACAGGGACCCAATCGGGAACGTCGCGAAATGAATCCCGCAATCCATTGAGACGCTCGATCGCCTGCGGCGGCAAATGCGTGGGAATGGGCAAGGCAATCGGTCCGGTTCTGGAAGCCATGATGATGGCGCGTTGCCGAACCTGGGGCACTCCATAATTGGCCGTGCACAAAACCCCCGCCATCAGATGCTGAAATCTCAATTGTCGCAATCGCCCTTTGATTTGCTCGAATTCGTCACCGTCGAGCAATTGCGGCACGTTTTCCATAACGATCACGCGCGCAGAGCAACGCTCGGCAACTTCAATGAATCGCCACCACAACGCGCGCCGTTCGTCGCCTTCACGATTCTTGTTCAACAAACTAAAGCCCTGACACGGCGGGCCACCGATGACGACATCAGCGCGCGGGATTTTTCGATTGGAATCGAGAATTTCCTCAATCGGCCCATTCACCGCGTGTTCATTCTTCGGATCAAAATTGGCGCGATACGTGGCCACCGCGTCGTCGTTGAAATCGTTCGCCAAAACCGAATGAAATGGGCTGGGAGAAGCGGCTTCGGAACGACAAACGGGATTGGCTTCATTCGGCGCAAAAAGCTGATTCCACAGAAAACCAAGCGTGAGTCCGCCACAACCGGCAAATAAATCAATGACACCGTACGACGGCTGCTTTGCTGATGGTTTGGTGGAACGACTTCGCGTCGCAGGCGCAGCCGTAGGCCAAAGCTCGTACTGCTCGCTTTCACGCTCACGACGCGTACGCGATCGCCCGGGAGGGGTTTTGCCCGTCGGTTCGGCAGTGGCTTTCGAGGCACGCATACGGGTTCGCCCGAACGAATACCACGAACGCACGCCTATGCAAACGAGAAATCAGGCTGGTGCCTTGAATATGCACTCGCACAGCAAAGCACCGGGACAACCTCGGTTATCCCGGGTCGCGTTTTTCTTGGCGTATGTGAAATGGTGAATCAGGCGGGAATTGAAAACGATCAGCCCTTGGCGGCCGCTATCGCTTTCGTCAATTCGGGAACGGCGGCGAAGAGATCCGCTTCGAGGCCGTAATCGGCGACCTGGAAGATCGGCGCTTCCTTGTCCTTGTTGATCGCCACGATGACTTTCGAGCCCTTCATACCGGCGAGGTGCTGAATGGCGCCCGAAATGCCAATGGCGAAATACAGCTGCGGGGCGACGATTTTTCCGGTTTGTCCAACCTGAAGATCGCTCGGGGCATACCCGGCGTCGCAAGCCGCACGGCTCGCGCCCATGGCGGCACCCAATACGTCGGCGAGCGGGTCGAGCACCTGATTGAATTTCTCTTTCAATGCTCGGCCGCCCGAGACGACCACGCGCGCTTCCGTCAATTCCGGACGAGCGCTCTTGACCTGATCGAACGAAACGAATTCGACGCGCTCGGCCGCTTTGCTCGCGCCGGCAAACGCCGCGTTTTCCACGGGCGAAGTGCCGCCTTGCGGTTCCGCCGCGGCAAACGCGCTTTGACGAACGCTGACGACCGCAATCGCCGTATTGACCGAGCAGATGCCGAAGGCATTGCCGGCGAACATGGGGCGCTTGTATTCGAGTTTTCCACCGTTGGCCAAGACGTCGGTGATGTCGCTGGCAAACCCTGCATTGAGGCGCGCGGCGACGCGCGGGAGCAAGTCCTTGCCATACGCGCTCGCCGTGCCCACGACGACGGCGAAGTCTTTGCCGATGTTCGCCACGGTCGGTGCATATCGTTCGGCGACGTAATTGGCCAAAGACGCGTCGTCGACGACGAGGATCTTTGCCGCGCCAAACCCTTGGGCTTCCGCCGCGGCTTTCGCCGCTCCGCCGCCGATCACCAAAATCGAAAATGACCCGCCGATCACTCCTGCGGCTTTTTGCGCAAACGTAATCGCCGAATGCGTCGTCTTCTTGAGTTTGCCCTCGGCAACCTCCGCCACCACGAGAACGTTACCCATCTCAATCTCTCCTGTGGTTTGTCCTGTTATGTTGCCCGGGTTGTCTCAAAGAACCTTGGCTTCGTTCTTCAAACGCGCCACGAGGTCCGCGACGTCCTTGACCTTGATGCCCGCTTTGCGTGCCGCAGGTGCCGCAAAGCCGCGATACGAAACCTTGAGCGCCGTGTCGGCAGCGAGATCCGAGAGCTTCACTTCCGCGAGCGGCTTCTTCTTCGCCGCCATGATCGCCGGAAGTGCTGCGAAACGGACGCCGTCGTTGTACTTGTGCGTCGCGGGCGTCTTCATCGAGTACACGCTCGTGGGCGCGACGATACGCAAGTCGACCGTCACGACGGCCGGCAGCTTGACGCGCAACGTCGACACACCGCCGTCGACTTCGCGACCGACGAGAAGCGCACCGGCTTCTTCTTTGATTGTCGCGGCAAACGTCGCCATGGGCCAATCGAGAAGCTCGGCGAGGATTTGTCCGACCTGGTTCGAGTCACCATCGACGGCTTGTTTGCCCATCAAGACGACGTCGGGTTTTTCTTTCTCAACCAACGTCTTGAGAGCTCGCGCGATGAGATCGCCATCGAGTTTGTCATCGGTGGCATCGACGCGGATCGCGCGATCGGCACCGGTGGCCAAGTTGGCGCGCAACGTCGTTTCCGTCTCTTTCGGTCCGAACGTCACGACGACGACTTCACCGGCACGCACCTTGGGTTGCGTTCCGTTCTCGGTCAAACGCAACGCTGCTTCGAGAGCGTATTCGTCGAACGGATTCGGTTTCCATTCGAGGCCCGTGGTGTCGATCTTGTCTCCGGAGGCGGGGATTTTGACTTTGTTCGCGTTGTCCGGATCAGCGACGCGCTTGAGAGGGACGAGGATCTTCACGGTTCGGCAGGCTCCTTTCTGACCACCGCCGAAGGTTCGGCAAACCAAACGGGCGGCACGCACGGCATCGCGACGACGCGGCTGTGCCTTTCGGCAAACCCAGCCGCAAAAACGCGCGCTCCGGCTTGGGGCCAAGGGCGAACCGAAGCCCCAAAAGTTCAATCTGAGCCGCGGCTGGACGATCCCGTCCGCCGCGCGCGGCGTGGCTCATGACAGCATTGTCGTTGTGCGTCAAGGAGCCTGCTACCCTTCCGCACCGTGGCCGTCTCAACCGACTTTCTCGTCATTGGCAGTGGCGTCGCCGGACTCACGTTCGCACTCGATGTCGCCGACCATGCCAGCGTTCTCATTGTCACCAAACGCGCCGCCGATGAATCCAACACACGTTGGGCTCAAGGCGGGATCGCCGGTGTTTTTTCACCGGAAGACACGTTCGAAGCGCACATCAAAGACACCCTGATCGCAGGCGCCGGACTCTGTCACGAAGTCACCGTCGACATCTGTGTCCGCGAAGGTCCGGAGCGTCTTCGCGAACTCATCCAACGTGGAGCCGTGTTTGACCGCGACGAACGAGGCGACATCGCGCTCGCTCGCGAAGGCGGACACAGCGCACGACGTGTTCTGCACGCAGCCGATGCAACAGGCCGCGAAGTCGAACGCGCGCTGCTCGAACGGTGTCGCCAACATCCCAACATCACGCTGCTCGAACACCAGATGGCCATCGACTTGATCCTCATGTCGAGGTTTGGCGGACCGGATGTGTGCGTCGGCGCGTACGTGCTCAACACGGCTTCAAAATCCGGTGGCGAGAACGCGAAAAGCCACGAAGTGGAAACGTATTTGGCAAGATCGACGATCCTCGCTTCCGGAGGCGCGGGCAAGGTCTATCTGTACACGTCAAACCCCGACGTCGCGACGGGAGACGGCATCGCGATGGCGTATCGAGCGGGCGCGGAAATCGCGAACATGGAGTTTTACCAGTTCCATCCGACATGCCTGTATCACCCGCAAGCGAAGAGTTTTCTCGTCACCGAAGCGTTGCGCGGCGAAGGCGCCATCCTGCGTTTGCCCGATGGAACTCCGTTCATGGAGAACCACGATCCCCGCAAAGAACTGGCTCCACGTGACATCGTCGCCCGCGCGATCGACTTCGAGATGAAACGAACCGGCAGCGACTACGTGCTGCTCGACATCACGCACAAGCCGGCAAGTTTCGTCCGCGAACACTTTCCAACGATCCACGCCGAGTGTTTGCGGTTCGGGATCGACATCACGGCGCAACCGATCCCCGTCGTCCCGGCAGCTCATTATTTGTGCGGAGGTATCTCGACGGATTTGCACGGACGAACCACGATTCCTGGTCTTTGGGCCGTGGGCGAATGCGCATGCACCGGCCTGCATGGAGCCAATCGTCTCGCGTCGAACTCGCTTCTGGAAGGTCTGGTGTTTGGCCATCGCGCCGCGGTCAAACTCGTCGCGGCACTGCCGGAGCTGCGGACAAACCCTCTTCCGAGCGTTCCGGAATGGCAAGCCGGTGCGGCCGTGGCGAGCGACGAAGAAGTCGTCATCACGCACAATTGGGACGAACTTCGCCGCACGATGTGGAATTACGTCGGCATCGTTCGATCGACGACGCGTTTGCGTCGCGCAGCCCGACGCATCGCGCTGTTGCAAGAAGAAATCCGCGAGTATTACTGGCGGCACTTGGTCACGCGCGATCTGCTCGAGCTACGCAACATCGCTACGGTGGCGGAGCTCATCGTGGGTTGTGCGGCGTCGCGTCACGAGAGCCGCGGACTTCATGCGACGATCGACTATCCCCAAACGAGCGAGCAGTTTGCCACGGACACCGTGGTCAAACGCGGCGTGATGCCCCATTTGCGAGGACGTTGATGCGCGACGACGATCAAGAGCCGTCCAGCGATCCGTTCGGCCCGCTCGACCCCATCGACGGAGAACGCTCCATGACGCTTTTCGGAGCGATCGCGTGGACCTTTCTCTCGACTTCGACGTTCCTGCTCCTGCTGCTTCTCTTGGTGTCGATTCGCCCCGGCGTGCAAGGCGATCTCGTCACGAACTTCGGCGCGCAAGTCTTCGGCACGTTGCTCACGTTGTTCTGCATCCTGCGTCTGTACGCGCCAAACACCTCGATCCGTCATTTTCTGGGGCTGCGAGGAACTCACCCGGGGTTTTACGTTCTCGCCGCCGTGCTCGGCGTCATCATTCAGCTCCCGACGACGGCGCTCTACGATGCGATCCTGAAGCGCAATCCGCTCGAGACCGATCACGATGCTTTGTTCATGGATGACCTCGCGCGTGGTCGTCCGTGGCAAGCGATCCTCTTTTTCATCATCGTGCTCGCGGGACCGTTTCTCGAAGAAGTGTTTTTCCGCGGAGCGTTGTTTCGGCCCTTGAGGAAAGAGAACGCGACGAGCGCCGTCGTGCTCATGTCGACGGTGTTGTTTGCCTTCGTGCACCTGGAAAAACAGATCTTTTTTCCCATCGCCATCGTTGGGTTTGTCTTGGGCATTTTGCGCACGGTCAGCGGTTCGCTGATCCCGAGCATCATCATGCACACGGCGTTCAACGGCGCGGCGTTTTGGTCGATGTACACCCGCTTCAAGTCCGGCGTGGCAACGTCGACGGAACCTCCGCCGCCCTGGTCGCTCATCGCCGGAGCTTCCTTGGCCACGTTGTTTCTCGTGGTCATGACGGTGGTCATCGGTCGCTACAGCCGCTTGGCGAAAGATGCCCGAAGCGAGGACTTTGCATGAGTCGTCCGGAAGTCAAAACCGCGCTGTGTCTACCGGGCGGAGGCATCACCGGCGCGCTGTACCAAATCGGAGCGCTCGCCGCACTTCAGGACGGCATTCGAGGTTTGGACGGACAAAGTTTTTCCTTGTACCTCGGACAATCGAGCGGCGCGAGCGTTGCGGCGGCATTGGCCGGAGGCGTGGAGG
>CAYSYX010000035.1:0-39480 GCA_964435055.1 uncultured Polyangium sp.
CAACGTTACACGTGGATCCTGCAATTCCGCTCCACCCGTCTCGTCGCCGCCCAGAAAAACGCTTTGTTGCGCCGCCACTCCGAGCAACACGCCGCCCCAATCAAATTCCAATCCCAAATCCAAATTGCCAAATGGCACCGCTCCCGGGCTGTCTCCCGCATTGAGCCATTTGTATGCGAATCCCGCGTCAATCGAAGCGACAAACCGTGTCGTTCGTCCGGGACTCATGAGGCGCACGCCGCCGCCCACGCGCGCAATGTTCAACACCGCTCGATTACGCCCAGTCGCCAAGCTCGTTGTTTCAATTCGATTGTTCAAATAATCGAACATGAACTCGAATCCCACGCGCGTGCTCGTCCGATATCCCAAGCGGCCGCCGACAATGCCTCCGGCACCGTCTTCCCCAAACATCACGAATGCGCCGCCTGTTCCCAGGCCATAAAAACCCCTTTGCGGAGGCGCCGGAGGTTTGGCGATCTTCTTTGGCGTCGCCTTTTTCGTTTTCGTCGGCGCCGGCGTCGTTTTCGGCAATGCAATCGGTACGCCGCCTACGTCCGGACGAACCTCTTGCGCTTTTCCGGCCACCACGAGCACTTGAAATGCGTATTCGGCCCCGCCTTGCTTGTACATTTGCACAAGATGCGTACCCGGTTCGACGAGCCCCGCCCATTCGCCAAGGGCCATCGGTTGTTGATCCAGCGCAATGGCCATCTCCGGATCGCCGGTTTTCACGACGACCCAGCCCATGTTCGGCACCAGCGCAAACTTGACGACTTTATCGCGATCCGCACTCGTGATCGTTACAAGCTCCTCGGCGCTTTCATATCCTTCGGCGCGAGCGCCAATTCGATGTTTCCCCGGACCCAAGGGAATGGGTTTGTCCTTCGCATTGGGCGGCAAAGCATCGTCGTCGATATAAAGCACGGCATGCGGCGGCGTCACTTCCACGCTGATGTATCCGAGCAACGCGCGCATTTCGGCGATGGCATGTTCTGCAGCCGCCCGATCTTCCGCTTCCATCGTGTCGCGATGATGTTCGAGCGCTCGTTCCAATGCGGCAATCGCTTTTGGATATTGAAATAAACTCTTGTGGCAAAGCGCCAAGTTCACCAATGGGCTCGCCCGAGGGCGCTCCGCATACGCCGCCTCGAATTCCGCAATGGCTGCGTCGAAGTTTCCGTCATTAAAGAGTTTCACCCCATTCGACATGTGCTGCTTGTATTGGTCCGCGCTCGACGGCTCCGCAGGTGCCGAAGACGGCGCAGTGGGCGGAGGGGCGGGTGGGGTGGCCGATGCCGATGCGGACGGACTGGGGCTCGGAGTTGGTTGGGCAAACGCCGGCGCCGATTGTCCCAGCGCAAAGACCCAACACGACGTGGAAGCGATGAAGCGAAGACACTTGGACAAGCTCATTCCTCCTTGAGCTTGAGCTGCGGGGCGACGCCCGGTGTCGTTGCCGTCGGCTTCGGGTCCGCCGGTGAAGCGGAAGGTTTGGCGGCGGCGGGCGAAGGTTTGTCCTGGGCCGAGGCTCCGGCTTTTGGAGTCGTTTGTCCGGGCGTCTTTGTCGATTCCGCCTTGCGCTCGGTGCTCGTCGGCGCAGGAGCGGGCACGATCATCGGCGTCGGCGACGCCGTCGCTGTTTGGGCCTGGTTTGGTGTGACAACCGGAGCATCGATCGCTGTTTGTGCGGGCAGACCGGTTGCCGCAGTCGTTGTTGCCGGTGATGAGCTCGGCGGAGACCTCATGGCGAACACGAGCGCTCCAAGCGCCACGGCGGCAACGAGACCTCCTCCCACCACGAGGCGACGGCGATCGGGTGTCACGACCGCGCCGTTGCTCGTCGACCATCCCACGCGTGAAGGTTGTCCCGTACTCACGTCCACGGTCGGAGCTGTGGCGACATCGCGATCGTCCCGCGGGTTTGGCGTGGCACTCCCGCCGCTTCGAAGAGGCGTCGCTTGACGACCTCCCGAAATACGCAGCGCGCGTGACGACAAAAGTCCTTCGGACGCTTCGCCCAACGCCTCCAGCATTTCACGCGCATGCTGAAATCGTTCGTTGCGATCCCGACTGAGCGCTTTCTTCAGAAACGCCGCAAGTTTGTCCGGGATGCCCGGGTTGTGCATCCGCGCATCGGGCACGTCTTTGGTGCAAATGTGCACGATGACCTGCTCGTACGAATGACCCTCGTGCGGAGGTTTGCCCGTGAGCGACTCGTACAAGATGGTGCCCGTCGACCAAAGATCCGTGCGTTCATCGACATCCGGCAGGGCCTGCGCTTGCTCCGGCGACATGTAGTACGGCGTGCCGAGGACCGTGCCTTGCTTCGTGATTGTTTTCTCGATCGCGCCTACGCCGCGGCGCATTTTCGAGATACCGAAGTCGAGGATTTTGACGAACGTCGAACCGTCGTCCTGTTCGGTAAGAAAAACGTTATCGGGTTTGAGATCGCGATGAACGATGCCTGCTTCGTGCGCCCGCGCGAGCCCGCGGAGAATCTGTGCGGTCACATCGAGGGCCGGCTCGAGTTCCAAACGACCAACCCTGCGCAAGTAATGACCGAGGTCCTCGCCGCGCAACAGTTCCATCACGAGAAACGGCACGCCGTCGTCGGTCGAACCGGAATCGAAGATCGTGACGATGTGTCCGCTCTCCACGGCGCTTGCGGCTTGTGCTTCGCGCTGAAATCGCGCGACCGATTCTTTGTTCCGCGCAAGTTCCACATCGACAAACTTCATCGCGACGCGTTTGCCGATGTCCGTGTTGAGCGCCTCGTACACCGTGCCCATGCCGCCGCGCGCGATGGCTCGGACAATTTCGTATTTGCCCACGCGTCGACCTACGAACGAAACATCGCTCGTCGGAGCAGAAGGCATCGAATCATCGGCAGCGGACATGCGGCACGAAATAGTTCCGAGGTGAACGAATACGAACGGACTCGATGGTTCGGACAAACCATCGGGCTCGACCTCACCACGGACGAGCGATCTCCGAGAAATCTTCAATCGCTCGTTTCGAGCTTATCACGGTCGACGTGCGGGCACCGTATCTCGCCCGGGTTGTCGAATTGCGGAATCAGCGCGGCAAAGCAGCGAGCCCCGGGCGCGGATTTTCACGCAACTTCGCGTCGAGAACGCCTGCCGAATCAAGGGCGGCGATGTCGGTGTACCCCCCCACGGGTTCGTTGTTGATGAACACCTGAGGCACCGTGTGCCGGCCCGATGCTTTTTCGAGCCATCGGCGAAGATCCGCGCGACCGTCCGCATCAACCTCTTCAAAAGCAACACCTTTGCGGCTGAGGAGCGACTTGGCGCGGTGACAATACGGGCACCAGGGCGTCGTGTAGATCGTGACGGCAGCAGGCATCGCGGAATGATTCGTGCCTGTCGCGACCTTGGCAAGTGCCGCTCGCGTTTCGTTGGATCCAGCGTGTCGACGATCTCGTCCGGTCGTCGGACCTCCAACGATTTTGGCCCACGGAAAATCTCTCGATACCGTCGACCTCCATGGACCTCCGCGACAAATTCGCTGTGCACATTGCCGCCGCGCTTGCCGGTGCTCTTTCCGATCCGGCGCAGATTGCTCGGCGTTCCTACGATTTCGCCGATGCTCTCGTCGCCGAACGCGCGCGACGAATCGATGCCGACGAAGCTCGCGCCCTCGCCGAGGCTCTTCCTTTCGGAGCGATCGAGCCGGAGTTAAACCCGGACGAACTCGATCCGCAATGGCTCGAAGAACGCTTCGATCCGACATGGGACGTCGATCCGCGATGGACTGCCGAACGGGCAGCCAATGCAGCCAATGAAGATGCCGTCGGCGACGCTCCGCCCGATACCACGCGTGCTCTTCAAGGTCCGCCTACCGAGGTCGCACGGCCGGGTTTGGCTCGTACACAACCGAACGAAGCCGAGCCGGTTCGTGTCGTGACGGCGACCGGCGCTTGACCAGCTCGTCGTCCCGCAAGACCTGAAACCACTGCGTTCCTCGAAGATCGAGGTTGCTCGCACAAGCCCTCCCTTGCGCCTCGTCCATGCGAGGTGCGAAAACGACGGTATGGCCGATACCGAGGGCACGATTCACCTCGAACGATTTACCAACGACGCGCGGCAGTTCGTGGCGAGTGCACAGCAGCTCGCCGATGACCGAAAACACGCCGAAGTGTCGCCTTTGCACCTGCTCGTGCGCATGATCGAGCAGAGCCGCGGGGTCGCGGAAATCTTCAAGCGTCTGAAGGCTGATCCCAACGAAATTCTCACGCTCGCCGAAGCTTCGTTGCGCAAGCTGGAAAAAGGAACGAGCGGAGTCGCGTACCTCGATGGTCGACTGCTCGACCTTTTGGGACGCGCGGAACGCGAAGCCCAACGGGACAAAGCAGCCAACGTAGGCGTCGAACATCTCCTGCATGCGCTCGCGCAAGAATTTCGAGGTCCGGCCGGGGAAATTCTCTCGTCGTTCAGCATCGGGCCGGGAGCGTTTCGCCCGCATCTCTCCGTGCTCGAACAGTTTGCCAAGGAACCGATCGTTTCTCCAGCCAAACCTGCTGATGGAACGCCGGCGACGACGGCGGCTGCCGCGTCCGCACCGACGGAGTCCTACACGCGTGACCTCGTAGCCGAAGCTCGCAAAGGACAATTCGATCCGGTCATCGGTCGTGATGGTGAAGCGCGCAGGCTTCTGCAGATCCTCGAACGTCGCTTCAAAAATCATCCGCTCATCGTGGGTGAGCCGGGAGTCGGCAAGTCCGCGCTCATTCGGGCGCTTGCCGATCGCATCGCGCGAGGCGACGTGCCGTCGAACCTGGCCGGGGCGCTTTTGTACGAGCTCGATACGGGGGCGCTCGTTGCCGGAGCGAAACTTCGCGGTGAAATCGAGCAGAGGCTGAAGGTTCTGGTCGACAAACTCCGCGCCGTGCAGGATGCCGAGACGATCCTCGTCGTGGAAGACATCGACGCGCTGTTTGGTCAAGGCGTGCAGGGCGCAGGCGTGGGTGAGTTGCTCAAGCCGCTTTTGTCGCGCGGTGAAATCCGCATCTTGGCGACGACGACCGCGGAAGGTCTGCGCAAAATGAGCGAGCGCGATCAAGCCGTCGTGCGCAGGTTTTCCCTGGTGAACATCGAGCCGCCGTCCATCGATCAGGCGACCGAAATTCTTCGTGGCTTGGCGACGAAGTACGAAGCGCATCATCGCGTACGAATTGCCGAGAGCGCGATCGTCTCGGCCGTGAGTTTGGCGAAGCGGTACCTCTCCGATCGCGCTTTGCCGGACACCGCGGTTGATCTTTTGGATGAAACGAGCGCGCGTAAACGGGTCGAGGTCGATGGCATTCCTGCGGAAGTCGATGCGATGAGTCACCGTGTCGATTCGCTCAAGGCACAGATCGCAGCGCTGCTCGACGATGACGATCGCCTCAGCGTGCAAACCCGAACTCGTCTCGAGAAGGAGCTCGCCGAGCTCGAACCGAAAGCGTTGGCGGCTCGATCGGATGTGGCTTCGCGTCGCGGGGTCATCGCGGCGGTGCAAACGCTGCGCAAAGAGCTGGCGGTCGTGAACGAAGCGCTCGCCAAAGCGCAACGCGAGAAGAACTACGCGAAGATTGGACAGATCGAACACGAGACCATGCCGGAGCTGCGCAAGCGTCTCGATGCAGCGGAACTGGCGGCGCAAGGCGCGGGAGCATCGCCGCAGTCGAACATGCTCACCGAGAGCGACGTGGCGGCGACGCTTGCCGATTGGACCGGCATTCCCGTTGCGAAAATGCTCGAAGGCGAAGCGGACAAACTGCTCAAGATGGAAGAGCGTTTGGCGCGACGCGTGGTTGGTCAGGACGAAGCCGTACGAGCGATTGCGAAGGCGGTTCGTCGTGGTCGAGTGGGCCTACGTGACCCGGGCAAACCCATCGGATCGTTCATGTTTCTCGGGCCGAGCGGCGTAGGAAAAACCGAGCTGGCCAAGGCCCTCGCCGAATTTCTTTTCGACGACGAACAAGCCCTCACGCGCCTCGACATGAGCGAGTTCATGGAGCGACACATGGCGCAGCGGCTCATCGGTGCCCCGCCGGGATATGCGGACAGCGAGCAGGGGGGTTTCTTGACGGAAGCGGCCCGACGTAGGCCCTACAGCGTGCTTCTGTTTGACGAAGTCGAGAAAGCTCACGCGGACGTCTTCAACCTGCTCTTGCAGATCCTCGACGACGGACGACTCACGGATGGTCGCGGACGAACTTCGGACTTTTCGAACACAGTCGTCATCATGACTTCGAACATCGGTTCGAAACGCATCCTGGATGCGGATGCGAAACTTTGGTCGACGGAAGACGGACGTGAAGCGATTCGTGATGTTTTGTTCGAAGAATTGAAGGGGTTTTTCCGACCCGAATTCTTGAACCGCATCGACGACATCGTCGTGTTCAAGGCGCTGACCAAGCAGGATTTGCGTGGCGTGGTGGACATTCAATTGCGGCGCCTCGAGCGGCTGCTTGCGGATCGTGAAATCAAAGTGCAGCTCGATCCGCCGGCGAAGGATTTGTTGGTGGACAAAGGGTACGAGCCTTCGCTGGGTGCACGTCCGCTCAAGCGCGCGATTTTGAAAGAGATCCAGAACCCATTGGCCGAAGCCATTCTTGCGGGCGGGTACAAAGAAGGGCAGGTCGTTCAAGTCGGAGCGGCCGATGGATCCTTCACTTTCACGAAGGCCTGACGCAGCTGCCGCATTGCGACAGTTTCCTGTGTGAGATCAAAGATTGACGCCTGAAGCGTTCCGGAAGATCCTGCAATTAAGGAGGCTTGGCATGCCCGGCAGGAACGTTTCGCGGCGCTTGTTCGTAGGAGTGATGGGGAGTGGCGTGATTGCGGCACCCGCGGTGGTGTCGTTGTCGACGTCGCACGCAAACGCTGCGGATCACGAAGCTGCCTACGTCGCGATGCGTGAACGTATCGCGCAGCTTTTGCGTCCGCTCGAAGCAGGTTCGCGTTTTGCGAAGTGGACCGTGGCGCAAGTCGATCCGCTCGTCGATGGCGCGGTGAGCGTGAAGATTCGTTCGGACGAACAGCACACGTTCAACCTGGAAATCATGGCTCGCGACAATTCTGCGTTGGCGCAGAAGCCGCCTGCGCAGACGGCAAAATTTGCGATCTTCGTCGTCAACGGTGGTGACGGTTGGTCCCCGACGCGTGAAGAGCAGGGTTTGGCGGCCATGACCTTGGCCAAGATTGTCGAGAAAAACGAGCAGGCCCTCGACCTGCCTGGACTGCTCACGCACGCCGAGCGCTTGCAACGTCATGCGAACGCGCTCTTGGTTCCTGCTTCAGCTTCGGCGGAATGATTCGTGATGCGGGCCATCGAGCTCGGTTTGACCTGCAACAATGCGTGTATTTTTTGCGCGCAAGGGGACTTGTCCGTCCTGCGCCCCGGTCAATCCGAAGTACGGCTCGATGATGTTGCTCGCGATGAAGTCGTCGCGTTTGTCGGAGGAGAACCGACCCTCGACGAACGTTTGCCCGCGCTCGTGAAAGCAGCCGACGCTCGAGGTGTTCGCCGCATCATCGTGCAAACGAATGGGCGGCGTTTTGCGTATCGCGCCTACGCGCGGGCGTTACGCGAGGGCTCGGACAAACTCGTGCTGGACGTGTCGCTGCACGGATCGACGGCGGCGATGCACGACTACCACACGCGGACTGTCGGGAGTTTTCAGCAAACGGCGGTTGGTATTCGCAATGCCGGCGCCGAAGGAATCGACGTCGGGGTGACGACGGTCGTTACGAGATCGAACTATCGGCATCTGGTCGATGTGGTGCATCTCGCTCGAGGTTTGGGAGCGAGAGCCGTCAAGTTTGTCTTTGCGGAACGGTTTGGCCGGGCGGAACAAGCAGCGGACCGAATCGTGGCTCCGATTGAACTCGTGGAGCCGCATTTGACACGCGCCGTGCGCGAAGCGGCGCGATGCGGACTTGGGTGGGTTGCGGGCGATCGATCGAGTGATTCGGTGGTTCGCGAGAGATTTGCAGGGCTTGGAGAAGTGCAGCAGTCGGCGGCAAACAGGGCCCGCGCTGAGGCAGCGAGGGGGCCGCGATTGCGGTTGCCCGTGGTGGCGCAGTTCCAAACGGTCGAACAGGGAGCGGTGTGACAATGGCGAGCAACGTCGAATTCAGTGGCGGAAGCAAACACCTTCGTCGAGTTGCCATCGTGGCGTTTCTTGGGGTGATCGGAGGAGCTGCCGCGAGCTCGTGTGCCGACGGCGGCACGGTGACGAGCGGAGCGACGGGTACGAGTTCCTCGTCATCGGGTGGTGGCGAAGGCAACGCCGGCGGCAAAGGCGGCGACGGCAACGCGAGCTCTTCGAGCAGCAGCACCAGTTCGAGCGGCATGGGCGGTGCGGGTGGCGGCATGGGCGGAAGCGGCGGCGCGATGTGCGAACCGAAGCCCGAGATCTGCGACGGCATCGACAACGATTGCAACGGCAAGATCGACGACACCGTCGAAGTTTGCATGTGTGTGATTGGACAAACCAAGGGCTGTTATTCGGGGCCGATGGGCACCGAGAATCAGGGCATCTGCAAGGGCGGCATGCAGAAATGTGTCGACGGCATGTGGAGCGCTTGCGAAGGCGAAGTCCTTCCCATGGCCGAGACGTGCGAGGGCACGGATCAGGACTGCGACGGGATGCCCGACAATGGTTGTCCGTGCAAACAGGGCGACACGCAAGCCTGTTACTCGGGGCCGATGGGCACGGAAAACACCGGCGTTTGCAAGCCCGGCACGCAGACCTGCGACATCAACGGCATGTGGGGCGCATGCAACGGCAGCGTCACGCCGTCGCCCGAGACCTGCAACGGACTCGATGACGACTGCAACGGCGCCATCGACAACGACAATCCCGGCGGTGGTGGAGCGTGTACCGCGGTTGGTCTTGGTGAATGCAAGAAGGGAACGCTCAACTGCATCAACGGTGCGGTGAAGTGTTCGCCCGCGCCTGTGCAGCCCGAGGTTTGCGACGGCAAGGACAACAACTGCGACGGCAACACCGACGAAGGCAATCCCGGCGGCGGTACGCAATGCATGACCGGTTTCATGGGGCTTTGCGCGACGGGTTTGACCAAGTGTGACGGCATGAACGGCGTCATCTGTCAGCCGAACGTTGTGCCCGGACAACTGATGGAAGCGTGCAACAGCATCGACGACGACTGCGACGGCATGACCGACGACGGCATCACGCAAGTGGGTCAAGCGTGCATGAAGCCCGGACAGCTGGGTATCTGTCAGTTTGGCACGTACGAATGCCCCATGGGCGCATCGCAGCTCAATTGCAACGCTCCGTTGCCCGGCACGGTGCAAGAGACTTGCAACGCGAAGGATGACGACTGCAACGGCACGATCGACGATCCGATGCAGGTGAACAACCAACCGTGCGGCACGGGTTTGCCCGGCGTTTGTTCCACAGGCAAGACGTTCTGTTCGGGTGGTGCGTCCACGTGTAACCCCGATGTGACGCCGGGATCGCAGCAAGAAATCTGCGACAACAAGGACAACAACTGCAACGGCCAGATCGATGACCTGAACGCCACGGCCGCATGTTCCACGCAAAACCCGATGGCCGGCGGCGTCTCGACATGGGCGTGCACAACGGGCAACTGCCAGATCTCCACGTGCGCTGTGGGCAAGGCCGACATCGACGGCGCTGCGGGCAACGGCTGCGAATGCTCGACCGACCAACACGCCACGTCGTGCGTCGCGGCCAATTCACTCAGCGTTCCCGCGGGTGCTGCCGCTGTGAACATGCTCGGTGTCGTCGAAACGGCGATGGGCAGCGATTGGATCACGTTCAACTTCATCGCACCGGCAGCGCTTGGCGTGTCCTACAAGCCCAAAGTTCAGCTCGTGAACGATGGCGGCGGCCAATACGGCATGGATGTCATGACGAGCTGCATGCAACTCGCCACATGCAACGACGGCGGCAGCGGCACGAACGTCAGCGTGTGGGAGTTGAATTACGCGTACAACCAGATGGGCAATCCCCAAGGTCCTTGGTCGGACATGGATGCCAAGATCACGTCGGTCAAAGTCCGTGTGTACCGGAAAAACGGTACGCAACCGACGTGCGACCAATATGTCGTCACCGCATCGAACCTGTGACGAGTGTGCGGGACAATCGGAGCAACAGAGCGCATGAGCATGTCGTTTGAGATGGGTGAAGGCTCGGTGAGCGTCGAGTTTGACGAGACGCTCTACCCTCGTGATGCGGTGTACGGTGCGGCGTACGTCTTCATCGATCGCTGTTACGTGCACCTCGATCGCGTCGCCGATCAGCGAGTGCGGGTGCAACTCAAAGCCAAAAAACCCGGTCTGGATTCACAAGCGGTGGCGGGCGAGTTTCAAAACGAACTGCTCTCCCAAGCGTGGCGCCAGAAGCTTGTCGAGCAAAACCGACAGTTTGTCGAGACAATCACGGCGCGAGCTCTGGGCGGCGCCGCGGGTGCCCCGGGGCTCGACGAGCTGCTCACGATGGACATCGGCGAAGAGACCGCTTTCGACGATCCGCTCGGCATCGCGATGAGCTGGGAAGAGAAGTACAAGAAGAAGGGCAAGTCGGGCGAAGCCAAAGCCGACGGTGACGATGCGACAAACTCCGATTCTTCCGGAGGCAAAGCATCGTGATCGAGATGCGGTTTCATCCCGATTATTACGACGGCTTCAGCATCGACGAAGCCGTGAAGATTTTCGCTCCTTTTGCGGGCCTCGAATGCCTTCGCGAGGACGAAGTCTTCGTCGTGAAGGTGGAGATCAATCAGAAGGCTGTCGCCGATGGTTTGGATGAACGAACCATCGCGCTCGAACTGAGCAACTATGCGCTGGGTTTGACCATCGAACGCGTGCGCGGGAGGTCGTTGCAATGAGCGGCCTTTTCACCGAGATCGGTCCGGGAGCCAAAGCCCCGGAGGGACTCGTTCCGTTCCGCTTTCGCCAAGTCGGCGGCGATTATTTGCTCACCAACTTTCTCGGCGATTGGGTGTTTGTCTCGTCCGATGAGATGCGGCAGCTGGCTCGAGGCGAGTTTCAGCCCGGGACGCCGCTCCATGACAAACTGGCCGGGAAAAACTTCGTTCGCGCTTCGTTTGATGCGAACCAGGCGGTGGATCGTATCGCGCGCAAGAAGCGCTTTTTGAACTACGGTCCGAACTTGCACATGGCGATCGTGACGCTGCGTTGCAACGAGACGTGCGTTTATTGTCATGCGAGCCGCGCGAACATGGACGCGGTGCAGACCGACATGACGCCGGAGATCAGCGAAAAGGTCGTGGATCTGATGCTTCAGTCCACATCGCCCGGCGTGACGCTCGAGTTCCAAGGCGGCGAACCGCTCGTGAACTTCCCGGTCATGAAGCACATGATCGAGTACGCGATCGCGCGCAATCGTGCGTACGGCAAAGACCTCGAGTTCACGATGGTCTCGAACCTCGCGCTGATGGACGAGGAAAAACTCGCGTACCTCATCGATCGCAAGGTGCAGATCTGCACGAGCATCGACGGTCCCGAGCACATTCACACGAAGCAACGCGTGCTCGTCGGCGGCAATTCGCATCGCGAAGCGGTCAAGTGGATCGAGCGGATCAACAAGGCGTACATCGACATCGGCCTTGATCCGACGCTGTATCACGTCGAAGCGTTGCTCACGACGACGCGTGAAGCGCTGAAGCTCCCGCGCGAGATCGTGGACACGTACGTATCGCTCGGCTGTCGCGCGATCTTCTTGCGGCCGGTGGATCCGTTTGGTTTCGCAGGAAAAACGGCGCAGATCGTCGAGTACGATCGGGCGGCGTACCACGAGTTTTACCGGACGGCGGTCGAGCACATCTTGGATTTGAATCGCAAAGGCGAGCAGGTTCTCGAGCGCTACGCGTCGATCTTCCTCACGAAGATCTTGGCGGACGAAGAACCGAACTTCCTCGACATTCGTTCGCCGTGCGGATCGGGCACCGGGGCACTGGCGTACAACTACGACGGGAAGATCTTCACGAGCGACGAAGGGCGGATGATGTACGAAACCGGGGATTCCGCCTTCCAGATCGGTGATGTTTTCACCTCAAACTATCGCGGGCTGATGAAGCACGAGACGGTGCGGGCGCTGGTGATGGCGTCGATACGGGAGACGCAGCCGGACTGTGCGAATTGTGCTTACGTGCCTTATTGTGGTGTGCAGCCTGAGCACAGCTATCGCACGCAGGGGACGATTTTCGGTAGGATGAGAGAGAGCACGACGTGCGCGGTGCACAAGGGCATTCAGGACTTTCTCTTCGACAAACTCCGGGAAAACGACCCGAAGACCACAGAGATCTTGCGGCGCTGGACGACGGTCCGACCGCGAACCCATTTCATTCAAGCGTCGTCTGCGTCGTGAAATTGGTGAAATCGAGTTTGTTCAGGTACTTGGAATTAGGGAGGCCACGATGGCGGCAAACAGCGTAAACAGCGGACTTCCGACATTTACCCGCAAGCCGGGTGGCATGCTCTCGAAGACGGAGGCCGACGTGGCCGACAAGGCGAGTGAGCAAGCCGATCGAGCAGCAGTGATCGGCGATGATGCGGGCGGAGTGATTCCGGCCCAGCATTGCTCGCACGGTTCACACGGCAGCCATGGTTCGCATGGTTCACACGGCAGCCATGGCTCGCACGGCAGCCACGGTTCGCATGGTTCACACGGCAGCCATGGTTCTCATGGCAGTCACGGTTCGCACGGCAGTTGGTAATTATTGGCTGATGAGCGGCCCGTGTAGCGGATCGAAAAGAACCGTATCGATCTGCTTGCGCGGCGGAGACTTCTCCGTATAATCCCGCTCCCTTCTTCTCGGCGTCGTCGTCAGAGAAGCGCGATCTCGAAGGAAACGAAACACATGTACGCGGTCATCAAGACGGGCGGCAAGCAGTACCGGGTCAGCGAAGGACAGATCCTGCGCGTCGAAAAACTCGACGGCAACGCCGGTGATGCGGTCACGTTCAAGGAAGTCCTGCTCGTCGGCGGAGAGTCGACGAAGATCGGTCGGCCGACTGTTCCTGGTGCTCAGGTGTCGGCGCAAATCATGGCGCAAGATCGCGCCAAGAAGGTGGTGATCTTCAAGTTTCGCCGCCGTAAGAACTACCGCCGCAAGAACGGCCATCGCCAGCCCTACACCGAACTCAAAATCACCGGCATCAGCAGCTGAAAAGCTCGCAGCCTTCGCATAGGAGAATCGATCCATGGCTCATAAAAAAGGCGGCGGCTCATCACGCAACGGCCGCGACTCTTGCGCACAAAAGCGCGGCGTGAAGGTCTACGCAGGTACGACCGTTCCCGCAGGGTCCATCCTGGTTCGTCAGGTTGGTTCGTCGATCCATGCCGGGAAAAACGTTGGTACCGGCCGCGATTTCACGCTCTTCGCCCTCGTTCCGGGCATCGTGAAATACGAGTGGAAGTCGAACACCAGGAAGCAAGTCTCGGTTTATCCGGCCTGATGCTTCCCGACGCCAAACCCGGGTTTGTCCTGGGGCTTGACGTCAAACCATCGCAAAAACGAGCGACGCTGCCGTACAAACGGTTCGTCGCTCGTTGCGTTTTCAGCCCCGAAGAGGACTCGCGATGAAATACAAAATCCTCGCCCTCGACCTCGACGGAACTCTCCTTCGTCCCGATGGCTCGCTGCACGATCGAGATCGTTGGGCCATCAAGCAAATCCAAAGCGCGGGCGTACACGTCACCATCTGCACCGGACGCCTTTATTCAGGCTCGCGCGATGCAGCCGTTGCCGCACGAATCGAAGGCCCCATCGCGTGTGTCGATGGCAGTCACATCGTCAACACCAAAGACGGCAACGAACATCTGCACATCACGCTCGCCGGTGATCACGCAACAACATTACGCCGCATCGTCGAACGACATTCCGTCGCGAGCTTCGTGTTTGCCCAAGACGCGATTGTCCACGACGCCGAGGGCGAACCCTGGGCTCCCTACGTGCGCACGTGGTCGCCGAACATCTCCGTGGTCGATCGCGTGACGTCTCATCCGGCCTGGGAACATGAACGCGGCGTGCATGCCGTCGTTGCCATCGGTGACAAAGAAGACGTCGAACGCGCGGCGCACGAGCTGCATGGCGAACTTGGCGGTGAAGCCTTCGTCGTTCGCTTCGCCGTGCATCGTCGCGGCAATACGCACGCAATGATCGTTCGTCGCGCTGGAACGAGCAAAGGCACCGCGATTTCTTGGCTCGCGGAGCATCATGGTTGCAGCACCAACGAAGTTGTCGTCGTCGGCGATTGGCTCAACGACGTGCCGATGTTCAACGTCGCCGGGCGATCGTTTGTCATGGGCAGCGCTCCGCCCGCGGTGAAAGAAGCGGCAACGGACGCTCTGCGCGCCTGGTCAGCCGACGACGCCGGCGTCGCCGAAGCCATCGAACGCGCCTGGGGCACGCTCTGATTCTTACGCCTTCAAAGGAATTTCGGACGAGCGCTGTTCTCGGTTTGTCCGGCGCGTGTGTATGTTCAGGTAAAACAGACGCTCGATTTCGCGCATGAGCCGTTGCGGCCCGATGGGTTTGGCGAGAAAACTGTCGATGCGCGCCGAGCCCGCTTGCGTGCGGACATCGTCACTTCCCGAGATGAGCAGCACGCGGCCCATGAACCCTTGCGCTTGCGCCGCAACCACGAGCTCCGTGCCGAACATCTGCGGCATGCGTTGATCCACGATCAGCACGTCCACGCGATCGAGCGCGGCGAGCGCCTCGGCGCCGGACAGAGCTTCACGCACGTCACAACCTTCTGCGGCCAAAATGAGGCCCAGGACGTGCAAAATGTCGGGGTCGTCATCGACGATGAGCACCACAGGTCGCCGCGGCTTCCACGTGCGCATGCATCGAAGCTATCCGCCTTTGCGCGGGCTTCCAAATGGGTTTTGCGACGAAAAACGGCGGAGAGACGGGAGATTCGGTAGGGCGGGGCGACGGGCAGGAGCTACGACGAGCTCACGCCTTGCGCTGCTGCTGCTGGCCTTGCGCGCCCATCAGCTGCTGCTGTTGCTGCTGGAGGAACTGAGCCACGAGACGCGAACGTTCGATCGCGAATTGCTTCACTTCCTTGTTGGGCGATCCGGCAAGCGCGTTGAGCAGCTTGGTGACCTTTTCGATCTGGCGCGATTGGAAGAGCGCTTCGAAGTATTTGTTCGCGATGCGCACGTCGCGGCTCATCTTGGCTTCGTGCGGCTGGAGCAAGCGGATGACGGCTTCGAGGTCGCCCTTTTGGCCGTAAAGCGCCGACAAGCAGAGCAACGCGAGCGGATCGTCCGGCGCAACTTCGACGCCCTTCTTCGCATAAGCAATCGCGCGGTCACGCGTGGCGTCATCACCCGCGAAAAACCCTTGGAGTGCGATGTACGGCGCAGCGCTCTTCTTCTCGGTCGCGAGCTTCTCGATTTCTGCGATCGCCGTGTCCTCGTTGTCCTTGTTCTTGAGGAACTGGAACAAGTAGGCCCAAGCGTCGATGCAACCCACGTTGATCGCGATCGCCTTGTCGACGAACTCGCGCTCTTTCGCTTCTTCTTTCTTCTGTTGGTAAACCTTGGCGAGGTGCAAGGCGGGGTAGGGGTTGTCTTTCAAAAGGTTCTGTGCGCCCTTCAAAGTCCCTTCGGCCTTGTCGAGTTTTTCCTGTTGCAACTGCGCAACACCGAGCGCGAGCCAATCGTCGCCCGTTCCGCCCTTTGCGACGACCTTCGACAACACCTGCTCGGCACGTTGCAGACGGTTGTACTTGAGCAATTCCTGCGCATAGATGCGCGCACGATTGAGATCGTCGGGTTGCTCTTGCCAGTGTTTTTCCAGGCCGGCGAGCAAGTCTTCGAGGCCGATGGCGATCGGGCGACCTTGATCGTCCTGAACTTGCACAGCCGGTCCGTTGAAACCGAGCATTTTCCACATCTGCTCGGGCGTGACGACGGTCGGGCCCTTGTCGAGCATCGCCTTCGTTTCGTCTTCGATCTTCGCCAGCGGAATGACGATGAGAGCATTGCCGGGTACGCCATTCGGGAATGCGCTCACGGGCGCGACGATCGCTGCGCCTCCCTGGATTTGAAGCCCTGCTGCCACACCCTGCTGTCCGTTCGTCCCTGACATGTATCGCTCCACCACCGCCTGTCCGTCCGCGCGCGGTGCATGCGCTTTTGGATGCCGTCAAAGACGCTCATGCGTTGGGCATCGGACGGGAAAACCGTTTCTTTCGAGGGCCGGGAGGCTAGCAGGCTGTACCGAGCAGAGCAACGCGATCCGCGGGGTTATTTCGCCGTTTGCAAACGCATCCGAAGTCCCGTCAGCCGCTCCTCTTTTCGCGTCTCGCTCAGCGCCATCGTCAACGCTCGACCGTCCGTGACGATGATGACTAGCTTCTTGCCTCGTGTAACCGCCGTGTACAGGAGGTTTCGCGAAAGCATCACGAAGTGTGCCGACATCATCGTGACCACGACCGCGGGATATTCGCTGCCCTGACTCTTGTGAATGCTCGTCGCGTACGCCAACACGAGTTCGTCCAGGTCACCCGGCTCGTACGAAACTTCGCGACCGTCGAACGAAACGAGCACTTCATCCGCCTCCGCATCGATGTTCGTGATGCGCCCGATGTCGCCGTTGAACACCTCGCGCTCGTAGTCGTTGCGTAACTGCATGACCTTGTCGCCCAAGCGAAAGGTTTTCTCGCCGCGTTTGACCGTGGGGCCTTGCGGATTGAGCGCTCGTTGCATCGATTCGTTCAGCACGATCGTGCCCACCGGGCCTTTGTTCATCGGTGAAAGAACTTGGATGTCGCGCACGGGATCCAGGCCGAACCCGCGCGGGATGCGATCCGTCACCAGGTCGTGGATCGTCGCGGCGGCATCGGCGGGGTCTTCCCGGACAAACACGAAGAACTCGCCGTTTTTCGAAGTGGAACCTTCCGGCCGCAAACCATCGTGAATGCGGTGCGCGTTCTCGACGATGAGACTTCCCGCGGCTTGGCGAAAGATCTGCGACAAGTGCACCGTCGGGATGACGCGTGAACCGATCACGTCGCGCAAAATCGCTCCCGGACCAATCGACGGAAGCTGATCGACGTCACCCACGAGAACGAGCCGCGCATCATCCGCGACGGCCTGCGTGAGCGCGTCGCAAAGATGCAAATCGATCATCGAAGCTTCGTCGACGATGATCACGTCACCATCGATCGGATTCTTTCGGTTGCGTAGGAATCCGCGTTCCTTGGGTTCGAATTCGAGCAACCGGTGCAACGTGAGCGCTTCGCGTCCCGTCGCTTCGCTCATGCGCTTGGCGGCTCGACCCGTGGGTGCGGCCAGACGAACCTGCTGGCCGGACTTGTCGAAGACGGACAGGATGGCCCGGACAATCGTCGTTTTTCCAACGCCCGGACCACCGGTGATCACGAGGATCTTGTGGCGAGCTGCGCCGCTCACGGCTTCGCGTTGCGCCGAAGCCAGCGTCACGCGGGCTCGTTCTTCGAACGACGCGATGGCCATGGTGGCAATTTCGTCCGGACTGCCGCCTCGTTTGCCCGCGATCGACTTTCCCTTCGCAGCGAGCAGTTCCAAGAGCCGCTTGCCGACACGCGTCTCCGCTTCGTGCAAGCTCTGCTCGTAGATCGCCGTTTCACCCGACGCACCTCGTTCGATGATCACGCGTCCCGACAAACCGAGCGCATCGATCGCCCGTTCGATGTTCGCGTCGTCCAGCTCCAGCATCGCCGCGGCTCGCGTGATCAAGTCGCCCTTTTCCGCGTAGACGTGCCCGCGTGACGCGAGGTCCGACAGGACTTGCAGGACCCCGGCTTGCGCTCGTTCGGGTGCGTCTGGAGAAACACCCACGACACGCGCGATTTGATCGGCCGTTTTGAAGCCGATGCCCCACACGTCGAGCGCCAAGCGATACGGGGAACGTTTCACGACATCGATGGCCGATGCGCCGAAGCGTTTGATGATGCGCATCGCGATCGCCGGAGAAACGCCGTGCTCCTGCATGAAAATCATGATGTCGCGTTCGGCTTTTTGCGATGACCACGCGGCCGTCAGCGATTGCGCTTTCTTGCGTCCGAGGCCCGTCACTTCCGACAAACGCTCGGGGCTTTCGTCCAACACGCGTAATGTTTGGAGCCCAAACGTTCCGACGATACGGGCGGCGAGCGCGGGACCGATCCCGTGAATCATGCCCGAACCGAGGTACTTTTCGAGCCCTTGCAAGGTCGTCGGCGCGATGTGCAAGAGCGTCGTCACACGCAGTTGTTCGCCATGACGCGGGTCGCTCTCGATCTTCCCCGTCGCGCGGACACGCATGCCCGGAGAAACCGGCTGCATCTTGCCCACCCACGTCGCCAGGGTCTCGCGACCGTCCAGGGCCACACGCACCACGCGAAACCCGGTCTTGTCGCTTTCGAACGTGACGCGAACGACCTCACCCTCGACCGTCACCAGGCCGTCGGCCGAGGGAGCGGGCGATTTGGCCGAAAACAACGCCGTTTGCGTTGGTCCCGTCGAACCGGGCTTGGGGGTGCGTTCGTCTCGATCCATCGGCGGCTTGAGGCTAGCTGTGTTTTACCAGGGCGAGGGGCTTTGCGACGTCCGAGGTTTGGGTAAGACTCGCCGCCCAATGAGCCTCGAGTATCGACTTCACGACCGTTGTGCCTGTGGATCTTCGCAATCTTCCTATTCGCATGCGTCCGCGGGAGGCCGACCTTTTGCGTTGGCCGGTGTAGCTCGTCAGTACGAACGAGCCCGACCTTTTCGCATCGAGCACATCGCGCTCGATCTGACGCTGGATGTACCGAACAAATCGATCACGAGCGAAGCGGTGCTCGATGTGGTGCGCATCGATGCCGCCGCGACGGAGATCGCGCTCGATGCGATCGCGTTCGATGTGCAATCCGTCGAAGTTCGAGCCGATCGGGAACAAGCGTTTGTCAAGGTCGACTACGCTTACGACGGCAACGTGCTCCGTTTGCCTCTGGCGACGAGCGTCGCCCAAGCCGCGATTCGCGTGCGTTACCGCGCGACGCCGCGCCGAGGCCTCTACTTCCTGGCCCCTGACGATCATGTCCGCGATCGACCGAATCAAGTCTGGTCGCAATGCCAAGACGAAGACGGCCGACATGTCTTCCCCTGCTTCGACAAACCGCATCACAAACAAGCTTTCACCGCGCGCGTCACCGCCCCCAAGGGCTGGTTTGTTCTGTCAAACGGCGTGAAACAAAGCGGCGAAGACGAAGAGAGCCGCGGCGTTTTTCGCTACCAGATGCCCGATCCGACGCCCGCGTATCTGTTCTCGATCGTGGCGGGCGAATTCGCACGCATCGATGCCGAAGCCGACGGCGTCAAACTCCATTACTTCGTACCCAAAGGTCGCGAAGCCGATGGGATGCGTACGTTCCGACGAACCCCCGAGATGGTGCGTCGATTCGGCGAACTTACGGGCGTGAAGTATCCCTGGCCGAGCTATTCGCAGATCGTCGTGCACGACTTCATTTTCGGCGGGATGGAGAACACGACCGTGACGACGATGTACGAGCACATCCTGCTCGACGAACGCGCGACGATCGACGTGACCGCGGATGATCTCGTCGCGCACGAGTTGGCGCATCACTGGTTCGGGGACCTCGTGACGTGTCGCGATTGGTCGCATGCGTGGCTGAACGAAGGGTTTGCCACGTACATGGAGCAGATCGACAAGGAAGGACACCTCGGGCTCGACGAATACGAAAACGGTATTCGCGTGGACATGGCGACGTATTTGGGCGAAGCGCAGGGGCGTTATCGCCGGCCGATCGTTTGTCAGGACTACGAAGCGCCGATCGATATTTTCGATCGTCACCTCTACGAAAAAGGCGCGTGCGTGCTGCACCTCTTGCGTCGCGAGCTGGGTGATGCGGCGTTTTGGAGCGGCGTGTCGATGTACCTGAAGCGTCACGCGAAGGGCCTCGTCGAAACGCGGGACCTGATGCGGGCGCTCGAAGAAGCCAGCGGCAAGAGCCTCGAGCGGTTCTTCGATCAGTGGGTGTTTCGCGCGGGTCATCCCGACGTCGAAGTGGGTTTGAGTTACGGCGACGAACTGCTGACGGTGACCATCAAGCAGACGCACATCGCGGCTCACGCGAAAGAGGATCCTCAAGCAGCGTTGCCCTTCGCCGTCGATGTGGATCTCGACATCGTGCTTGCGGACGGAACGGTTCGTCGGGAAACACGGCGTAGTGATCAAGCTTCGATGACGTTCGTGATTCGGGTGCCGAGTCGTCCCAAGTTTGTCGTGGTTGATCCGGCGTTGCGGATCCTCGGTGAAGTCAAGGTCGAATGTCCGCGGGACATGTTGCATGCGCAGCTGGCGAATGCGCCGACGGCGCGAGGACGTTTGCTTGCGGCGACGTTGCTCGGCAAGTTCGATGATCCGGCGACGACGCGGGTGCTCGGTGAATCGCTCGCGAACGAGAACGAGTTCTGGGCTGTGCGGGCGGAAGCGGCGGCGACGCTGGGCAAGATTCGCAGCGACGAAGCGCTCGATGTGCTCGTGAAGCATGTTCGTACGAAACACGCGAAGGTTCGTCGTGGTGTAGCGGCGGCGCTCGGGCAGTTCCGGTCGGCCAAAGCGTTCGATGCGCTCAAGCCGTTGGCGTTGAAAGACGACAGCTACTTGGTGGAGGCCGAAGCGGCGCGTTCGCTGGGACAAACCAAACAAACGGCGGCGTTCGATACGTTGATCGACGTGCTGGATCGTCCGTCGTGGTCCGACATCGTGCGGGCCGGCGTGATCGACGGCCTTGCGGCGTTGCGTGACGAACGCGCGCAGCCGCATGTGCTGGCGCGGACGCGATACGGCATTCCGACGCGCGGGCGCCGAGCGGCGATCATGGCGCTGCCCAAGTTGTCGACGGATCGCAAGGTTCGCGAAGCTTTGGAAGAGCTGCTCGATCAGGCGGATCCGTATCTCAAGGTGGATGTCGTGCGGGCGTTGCTCGAGATCGGCGATGTCAAATCGCGCGGTGCTTTGGGCAAGCAGCTGGAACGTGAACTCGACGGGCGTGTGCGTCGTCGGATTCGGGAAGTGCTTCGGGATCTCGGCGCAGCGGGGAAGAAGGAGACCGAGCGTCTGCGTGAAGAGCTCGATTCGCTTCGAGGTGAACACGCATCGCTGAAGGCTCGTCTGGCCAAACTCGAAGAGCTCGTGAGTCCCAAGAAGAACGATTCGAAGGCGAACGAATCGGTTGAGGAAGACAAACACGACGCGGATGACAAGTCCAAGAAGGCGAAGAAGAAGGATGTACGATCTTCGCGGTAAAACGGCGTTCGTGACGGGAGCTTCAGCCGGCATTGGGCGGGAGCTCGCGCGGGTGCTTGCGCGAGATGTCGCGACGTTGATCCTCGTGGCTCGGCGTCGCGAGCGTCTGGACGAACTCGCGGCGGAGCTGACGTCCAAACGCGTGGATCTGCGGGTCTTGGTCGAGCCGGTCGACTTGCTGGATCGTCACGCCACGGGTGTTTTGCTCGACGAACTCGAGAAGCGTGGCGAACACGTCGACGTGCTCGTGAACAACGCGGGCTTTGGGGACTACGGCCTGTTGCACGAGCGCGAGTGGTCCAAGATCGAACGAATGCTCGAGTTGAACGTCGTGAGCGCGACGTTTCTGTTGTCGCGTCTGGTGCCGCGGATGGTGGCGCGAAAGAGCGGCGCGGTGCTCAACGTGGGCTCGATCGCGGGGCTGATTCCTTCGCCGGCGATGGCCGCGTATTCGGCGACGAAGGCGTACATGAACTACCTCAGCGAAACGATGACGGCCGAGCTCACGGGCACGGGCGTCACGTTGACGGTGGTTTGTCCGGGACCGATCGCGACGGAGTTTCAAGAAGTCGCGGGCGCAAATGAAGGTATCGAGCGACCTCCGATGCCGGCGGCGATGCACATCGATGCGGTCAAGTGTGCGGAAGAAGCGATTGGGGCCATGGTGAAGGGTCGGGCGAGGGTGATTCCGGGCTTCGTGCCGCGCGTGATGGCGACGGTGACCGATTCGTTGCCGCGGGCATTCGTGCGGCCGATCATCGCCAACGTCGTGCGCAAGTTACGCGGTTCGCGTTGAGTTTGGCGGGACGAATACTTCGTCAGTGAAGGATTCGAGCGAGCCAGGCAGTCCTGAGGCCTCCGGAGGAATGAGTGCTCGAACCCTACGTTCATCCCTACAGCACGGTCGCACCGTATCGATTCGAGGCTCCGGGCGTACATCTCGAGGAAGAGCCGTTGGCTCCCGAGCTGCTACATCTTGGCGAGTGCGCAGCGGCGCGTTTTCGCTGGTCGGGTGACGCGGAAATCGCGCAACGAGAAGCGGTTCACGCGACCATTTTGCGGGCCTTGTCGTACGACCACTTCGATACGAACGAGGTGCAAACGCCGCAGCAATACAAGGCGATCACGTACGCACGTTTCCTCGATGGAAGTTCACGTGAACGAGGGCTCCAATACGCGCTGTACAAGGGTCCCTACGCCCGATCCAGAACGACAAACCTCCGCAGTCGCCTTGGGGATACGGAGGCTTGGCTTGCCGCATTGTTGGGGGTCGTGATGCTTCAGACCCCGTTGAATCCCTATCCAATTCGGAACAACGAGGTGGTTCATGTCGACAAACTCGCGTTTCGCGAATGGACCACCGATGGCTACGCCGGATGGTTCAACGCCGGCCGCGAGTGGTGGGGGACGTTTCTCTGGACAATCGCTTGGCCCGAGCGAGGTGTTCTCGTCGGGATCACCGCGTCGAGCACGGATTGAGCAACAGGGAACAGCGACAAGGCTCATTGACCATGCAACAGCCTGAATCCGACATCTGGCTGCGCGCAGCCGAAAGCGGAACGTTGGACCTGACCAAGTCGGAAGTTTGGCGGACGTATCCATTTCCCCCTATCCACGACAAACTCCATCCCGAGCTCGGCATGCTCCGGGCCGTCGATCCCAAGCATTCCAATCAGGACTTCGACATCACGCATCCCGGCGGTTGCGCATGGGAACTGATGCGCCGGCCGCACAGTTGGCGATCACCCGAGATCCGAAGTCGCTTGTGGCGGGGATTCCGCGAAATGGCGCATGGAATTGCCGCGCCGGTGGCGCACCTGAAAGAGCTTTTGCACGAAGCAAATGCGGAGGTGATGCAATCGCTGTCACTTCCTTTGCGATTCGAACCGATGTTGCAATGGGCGGAAGAACCTCCGTATTGGAAGGGGGCGCCGACGTTCATCGAAGACGATCCCGAGCGTTGGCTGGCCGATGTACGCGATGTTTTGTCTCGTTGGCCCGGGCCTTTGACGTTGGTGTTGGACCATCGCTCTTTGCTTCCGACGACTCGGAAATCACGCGGGCAATGGCTTGATGCAGTTGGCGCGTTGCTGAGCAACCCGATTCCCAAGCTCGTGGGGCTCGAGCTGGACCTTCCGGGGTTTGACTTGGCGAACATGGTTGTTGGTCATTTCAAACCCGTCCGCCATTTTTCTTTGCGCGGTGTCATTGGGGCGAACGCCTTTTTGGCGGCGTTTTCGGATCTCGATGAGCTGTGCGTCCGGGAAATTGCGGAAATGGTGACGCTTCCTTCGGCTCCACGTGTGGAGACCGATGTTGAAACGACAGCGCGTTTACCGTCTCGAATGGAGCAACTTTATTTGCGAGGACACGACATTTCGCGGGCGATGACGTTGCTCGAACCGGTGACGCACGTGCGGCGTTTGGCGCTGGATCTCGGCGGCATGCATTGGCTCTTTCATCCCGAGGATCTGGCCGCGGTTTTACGGCACCTCGAGTTGGAGGAGTTGGCGATCACCGAGCCATGGTCGCTGCAGACGCTCGACGGGGACGGCGACGACGCGTGGGTGAAGTGCCTTCGCGCGGTGTTTGAATGTCCAAACCTTCGGGTATTGCGTTTGCCTTGGGATGCGGACGTTGAATCGGGCGAAGTCGAACGGGCGATCGAGGCCCTTCGGGGCGATGTCGTGTGGGATCGGCAGCGCGTTGTTTGGCGGGGGACAAGAGGTCCGATTTGGCCTGGATGGTGGTGAACGTCGTGTTTGGCGGGACGAATACTTCGTCAGTGAAGGATTCGAGCGAGCCAGGCATCGCCGAATTTTTGTTCGACTTGGCCAAACTCCATTGATCCGGAGATGATCGGGGCTCGAAGCGTACCGCCGACGATCAAGTCGCCATTTTGCAGCAGCGAAAGGGCGGTCATGGTGTTGGTGTCGTCGGGCAGCTTCGAGTTGTTGGGGAACGTGCGCGCAGCGACGACGTTGCCGTTCGTATCGAACTTGGCGAGGTAGGGATCCGATGCGCCGATGGCCGCAGTTTTGAGCACGCCGAAGTCGACGGTTCCGGTGAAGTATCCGGCCAGGACGACTTGTTTGGCGACGCGGTCGAGAGCCAAGCGTCCCTCGACCACGTTTCCATCGATGCCGCCGAACATCTTGGCGGCGGCCGCACCCATGAGTTGCGGACCGTAGACGGCGATATACAAGCTGCGCGACGTGGCTTGTGGGTTTGACAGGAACGTTCCATCGATGTCGATGCCCGAGATGAATCCGCCGGTGATGACGACACCTCCAGCGTCGTTGACGGCGACGTCGTACCCCTCTTGGAATGACGTTGGGCCGTTTGGATTGCCAAGCTGCAGTGTGTTGAGCACGCTGAGCGTGGTCTTGAGCTGCACGACGTAGGCGTCGCGGACGCCGGTCGAGGTGAGGGTTGTCCCGCCAAAGTTGACGGCGTCTTCGAATCCACCGGTCATGTAGATCTCGTCGACAGCGTTCAACGCGAGGCCACGCACGGTTTCGGTGGCTGTTCCGCCAAAGGCGCGAGACCCCGAGACGAAGCCGGATGCGTCGAACCGGGCGATGAAAATGTCGTTGCCACCCATCGCCGTGTGCATGTTTGCGGGAGCCGCGTCGAAGGCGACCGTGCCGGCGAATTCACCGGCGGCGATCACGATGTTTGTCGTGGTCACGGCGAGTCGCCGAATCGCCTGTTTGGCCGTGTCGCCGAAGCGTTGGGCCCAGCTGAATTTCCCGTCGGCTTCGAATCGCGCCAAGAAGGCATCGTCGGAGCCCGCCGACGTGAGCAACGTGCCGTCGAAGTCCACGGAGCCGGACATCGTGCCACCCACGTAGATCCCTCCGTTGCTGTCCACCGTGACGGCAAGCGCCGCTTGGCTCGACGCATCGCCGTAGCGCTTGCTCCACAACGCGTTGCCAAATGCGTCGAACTTCGCGACGAAGATGTCGCCCAAGCCCGTGCTCGCCATCGGCCCCACACCAAAGTCGATCGTGTCGGCAAACGTTCCGACGGCGACGATTTCTCCGGCCGGAGTGACGGCCACGTCGAAGATGTTTTGGGCAAACCCAGCCGAACCGAACGTCTTGATCCAGCCGTCGCTCAACGCGGGGCATTCACCCGGACTGTCCCCATTGCACGCTTCGTCTTCCGGCGTGAGGCAGTTTTCCGGTTGAGGAAGCACTTCTCCGCCACATTCCCCAAATCCGTCTCCCGAGGGCAAACACACCTGCTTGCCGGATTTGCAGAGACCCACCTCGAGTGTCTCCATCGGGCCGGTGTAACAGGCCTGTTGTGCATCGGGCGTGCACACCACGGCAGCGCCGCCTTCTCCACCGCCGCCTACATTGACGGCTCCACCGGTGCCGCCAGAACCACCCGAACCGCCCGTGTTTCCGAAGTTTCGTTGCTCGACGGTGCACGAGGGGGTTCCGATCGCCCCGACCATGAGCGCGAGAATCGACCAAGACAAACGAGATGCAAGCAATTGTTTCATGGCGAAATGATGCCACGGATCAGCTTGCGTCGTGCTCGGCGCTTCACGGTAGGAGTCGCATGAGCAAGGCTTGAACGTCGTCCGGCCCGGGCGCGGGAAGTTCTCCGCCTCCGAAGTCCACGGGTCCCGAATGACCACCGCAGGCGAAGATGTCTCCCGTCGGGGATACGGCAGACTTGAAAATCGCATCGATCGACGGTCCGCCATAACTCGCGGATGCGAGGTGCGAGCCATCGAAAGCAAACTTGGCGACAAACCCATCGGCGAAATCGGCTTTGCGAGGTCCGTTCCCAAAGTCGATCGTGCCGCCGAAGAACCCGGTCATGACGAGTGACTTCGTGAATGGATCGACGGTCACCGAAGCGCGAAAGAACGGGAGCATGGTGGTTGTGAACTGCTTGCCGTTCTTGAGTGATCCGTTCGCATTGAGCGCCACGTAGAAGACACTGCGTTCTTGCGGGGGAGCCGTGAAGATCGTGCCGTCGCCCAGATTCACCGACCCGCCGAAGTCGCCCAAGACAAACACGTCGTCATTCGGCAGAGCCACGACGGCGTCGATGTTTTGCGAGTCGGCGTCGCCGTAAATGCGCGCATATTCTTCGGTCAAATTGGCCTTGAGCTTCAAGACGAACCCATCGTCGCCTCCCGCCGAAGGGAACATACCCAGCGATCCAAAGTCGATTGGATCGACAAACCTTCCGGCGAGCAGCACGCCACCTTGAGAATCCACGGCGACGTCGCTGAGTTCGTCGAGACCGATGCCGCCGTAACGTTTGGCGCCGATGTCGAATCCCGACTGATCCAGCTTGATGACGAACATATCGGTCGAGTTGTTCGTCGAAGGCAGCTCCATGCCCGACAACGGAATGAGGCCGTCGAAGTTTCCGGCGACGATGATCTGGTTTGTCGGAGTGATCGCGAGGTCTTTGACTTCTTGCGCCCCGGCATCGCCGAACAGTCGGCTCCAAATCACGTTGCCATTGGGATCGAACTTGGCGACGAATGCGTCTCGGCTGCCCTTGCTCGTGACGGGTTTGCCATCACCAAAATCGACCGAACCAAAGACATCGCCGCCGATGTAAATCGCGCCGGTCGAGTCGAGCACGATCGCCGCCGCGCTTTGATTTTCCGCGTCGCCGAACCGCTTGCTCCAAAGGTGTGTTCCATCCGCGGTAAAACGCGCGAGGAAGATGTCGTTGCTGCCGGTGCTTCCCATGGGATTGCCACCGAAGTCGATGGTGTTGCGGAAGTAACCCGTGACGATGACATCGCCGGTTGCGGGATCGACGGCGAGGGCCGTGGTGGCATCTTCGCCCATGCCGCCGAAGCTCTTGCTCCAGACGTGGGCGAGCGGCGGACATTCGACAGGGTTTGGCCCGTCACACGCTTCATCGATGGCCGTGGTGCAGATCTCGGTTGTCGGGACAACCTCGCCGCCGCATTCGTCGTAACCCATGCCGCTGGGCAAACAGGTGTGCGTCCCGCGTTTACAGGCCCCGATGTCTTCGGTGCCCGGCGTACCCGTGTAACAAGCCTCGGACGTTCCCGGTTCACAGACTTGTCCGCTTCCCCCAAAGCCTCCGGATCCACTGCTGCCGCCCGTGTTTTCAAAGTTGCGGTCGACCGGATCGCAGGCGGTCGTGGCGATGCCTCCCAGGCTTGCGGCGACAACGACCGCGCTCAACGTACGTGCCCAAATTCCAAGCGTTTGACGTTTCATTTCGGCTTTCGAGCATCGCACAAAATCAAGACCCTTTGCGCCGACCACCGTCCTTCGCTACGGACAGTTCATGTCCGAACATAACCCTCCGGTAAAAGTTGAACGCCGAGACAACGTCGGGGTTCTCATCATCGATCGCGCCGATCGTCGCAACGCGCTGTCTCGCGAGACGCTGTATGCGCTGGGTCGCCTGGGCAAAGAGCTCGTCAACGATCCGGACGTACGGGCCATCGTCATCACGGGTGCGGGAGACAAGGCGTTTTGTGCAGGTGCGGACCTGAAAGAACGCCAAGGCATGAGCCCCGATGAAGTGCGCAAGCAGGTTGGTCTCTACCGAACCGAACTCGCCGTGCTCGACCACAGTCCCAAGCCTGTCGTCGCGGCGATCAATGGTGTCGCGTTTGGCGGAGGTTTGGAACTCGCGTTGATTTGCGATCTGCGTGTCGCAGCTCCTCACGCGGAGTTGTCGTTGCCGGAAACGACGCTCGGGATCATTCCGGGGGCGGGCGGCACGCAACGTTTGCCGCGGATCGTCGGCGAAGCGCGAGCCAAGCAGATGATTTTGCTCGGGCGTAAGTTTGGCGCGGCGGAAGCTCTGCAATGGGGTCTCATCAACCGCATCGCACCGCTCGATACGCCGGTCCTCGAAGACACGATCGAATGGATTGCGCCGATCGCTCATGGCGCGCCGATCGCCCAACGCGCGGCGCTCGAAGCGATCGATGCGTCGTTCGATGTGTCGCTCGATCGCGGCCTGGAACTCGAGCGTGTGTATTACGACGAGACGCTCCGCAGTGAAGATCGTCTGGAAGCGCTGCGCTCGTTCGCGGAAAAACGTCGTCCGGTGTTTCGCGGCGTCTGAACGTCACGTCCCGTCGGTGGGATCGCGAAGCATTTGAATCTTGCTCTCGAGGCGTTTGGAAACCCAAACCTTGTTCTTCGCGTCGACGACCACGGCTCCGCAGTCGTCGATCTCTTCGCAAATCGACATTCCTTTTTCCGGACCGAGGATGAAGATCGCGTCGTCGATTCCATCGGCGGTGAAGGCATCTTTGGCCCAGACGGTCACGCTGCGGCTGGCGCGTGCGGGATAGCCCGAGCGAGGGTCGATGATGTGGTGCCAGCGTTTGCCGTCCTTGACAAACGAGCGCTCGTAGTCGCCCGCGGTGGAAAAGGCGTGATCGGTCACGTCGATCATGGCGAAGTAGTCGGTGGGTCCGGCACCTCGAGGGTCGCGCACGCCGACGCGATACGGGGATCCGTCGGGTTTTTTTCCGCGAACGTAGAGGTCCCCGCCGGCTTGCACGAAGAACGACGCAAGGCCCTCGGCGCTCAGGACTTTGGCTGCCGCATCGACGCCGTACCCTTTGGCGATGCCGCCCAAGCTGATGCGCATGCCGGGTTTTTCCAGAAAGACCGAACGTTTGTCTTTGTCAACGATGATTTTGCGGTAGTCGATGAGCGCTCGACCCTTGTCGATGGCTTCTTGGGCCGGGATTTCCTCGACTTTGTTTTCATCGAAGCGCCAGAGATCTTTCATGGCTTCGAACGAAATGTCGAAGACGCCTTCGGACCGTTTCGCGACGGACAAACTCTTCTCGATCACCTCGAACGTTTCAGCTCCAACGATCACCGGCTGCTTTCCGGCGGCCTGATTGACCTTGGAGATCTCGCTGTCCTCACGCCACGTGGTCATGAGGTTTTCGAGGCGTCGGATCTCCGCGACGGCCTTTTCGAGTTTTGCGCGGATGGTTTTTTCATCGAGCGTGCGCGTCGTGTACGTCGTGATGACGACGTGCGTGCCCATGGCTTTGTCTTCGAGCGTCACCTTTTTGGGATCGAACGGAGGTGGACGTTCGGCTGCGCTGGATGTGCGTGGTGCAGGTTCCGGTTCGGGCGGCGTTTGTTTGTCGCATGCGGCGAGAACGATGGGGCACGCGAGGGCGAGGAGGGCGATTCGCTTCACGAAGGCTCCGAGCGAAGAGATGACGGGAGAGATTACCAGCGCGTCGGCGGGTTTGGCGCGAGGATCACTGGCGAGGTTTGACGTTGCTGATGTCGTCGAGCATGCCCGTGCCGCCTTCGATGGGGATCGAGCGGGAGAGCGCGACACGTTCCAGGACCAACGCGAGGCCGAGCTTGTTGTTGACGGTGGGCAGCAGCGTGGACGAACCATCCCAGAGATCGAGCGTGATATCGCCGTGAAGGACGGGGTTTTCCGCGCTGGTGTCTTCGGTCGTGGGCAAACGCATGCGATCGATTTGAGCCCAGGTCCATTTACGAACGCGCGGAATGCCGAACGCGAGCAGTTCGCGTAGCTCGACGCCGTCCGGACGAACCACGACGCCGCGCATTTGGTCGCGGAGCAAACCTGCCAAAGCGCTGCAGAAGAGGATGATCGCACAGACGCTCGCGGGCATGATGCGATGGCGATCTTCTTCGACGACGTAGCGGAAGAGCGTGGAGTTTGTCGGGGCGTTCTGGCCGTAGACGATGACGCCGACGATGGCCAGAGCGAAGATGAAGTAAGCAATCCACGGCAGCCGTTCCTTCAGCGGAGGGCCGAAGGACATCGTGCTGTCCGGGCGGTAGGACATGTCGAAGCCGGGGGGACGAGACGCGCGGGCCATCATGGGCAGTGTACACGATCGGGTGCGCACGCCTTGGGTGGCGGGAAAAAGTGGTCGGCACCTTTTGAGAAAGTGCCGGGCGCCTATTCGTCGGACCTACTTGCACTCCGACGCTTTCATCGGATTTGCGCGGAAGAACTCGAGGCAGATGGGCGTCAAGTTGGCCGTGTAATCGGCACACGGGATGGTGTCGGGGGCCGAGCCGGAACGATCGGCGGCGAGACCTTCTTTGCAGGAAGCGCAGCACTTCGCGCGCAGTTCTTCGTTCGGCGCGGGCTTTTCATCGGTCGGCTTCGCCGCCGTTTCTTCCTCCGCCATGTCGGCTCCGCCCGTGTCCTTGTCCGCATCGGGCACCTCCGATTGCTTGGGTTTGCCGCAAGCGAACACGAAGAGAGCGAGGACGGCGATGAGGGCGAAAATCGAGCGGGGAAGGTTCTTCATGGCGACCATTCGACCGGAAGCTTCTTCCCGAAGCAAGCGTGGGTTTTTCGTGCAAACCGAAACGCTGTGGCATGCTCGGCCCCGATGCACGTGCACTTCGTCGCGGTTGCCGGTACCGGCATGGGTGCGCTCGCGGGACTCTTCAAAGCGAGCGGACATGATGTTTCAGGGTCGGATGTGGCGTTTTACCCGCCGATGGGTCCCGCTCTTCAAAGCTGGGGCATTCGGCTGATGGAGGGCTTCGACCCGAAGCACCTCGATCCGAAACCCGACTTGGTCATCGTCGGAAACGTTTGTCGTCCAACGAATCCTGAAGCAAGAGCCGCGATCGACGGCGGCATTCCGACCAAGAGCATGCCGCAAGCGTTGGCTGATCATCTGCTCGTGCATCGTTCGCCGCTCGTCGTCGGAGGTACGCACGGAAAAACCACGACGAGCGCTTTGTGTGCGTGGCTTTTGCATGAAGCCGGGCGAGATCCGGGCTTTTTGATCGGCGGACTACCCAAGAATTTCGAGCAGAGTTTTCGGGTGCCGAGTGAAGCGGGCCGAGCCGGGCGATTGCCGCTCGTCACGAACGATGGTTTGGCGAAACGGAACACTCCGTTCGTCGTGGAAGGCGACGAATACGACACGGCGTTTTTCGAGAAGACGCCCAAGTTTTGGCACTACCGACCCGAGGTCGGGATCGTCACGTCGATCGAGCACGATCACGTGGACATTTACCCCGACGAAGCGTCGTATCTCGAGGCGTTTCGCGGGTTTGTCGAACGAATCCCGGAACACGGGCTCATCGTGGCTTCGGCGGCGGACAAACGCGTGGTGGAGCTCGTGCAACGTCATGCGCGGGCCGAAGTTGCGTACTTTGCGCTCGAAGGGGACGACACGCATGGAGTTGCTCCGCATTGGCTCGGGGCGCCGGCGGAGGTTTCACCGGACGGACAAACGTTCGATGTGTACGCGGGCGGGGTGTACGCGGGTCGAGCGGCGATGGTGATTCCGGGACGGCACAATGTGCGCAACGCATTGGCCGCGATCGCGGCTGCGGCGCAAGGCTACGGGGCGAAGTTGTCGACGTTGTTCGCGGGCCTCGCGTCGTTCAAAGGCATTCGGCGTCGGCAGGATCTGCTGTACGAAGTGCGTGGCGTGCGCGTGTACGACGACTTTGCGCATCATCCGACGGCGGTGGACGAGACGTTGCGGGCGATGCGCTCGAAGCATCCGAAAGGCACGATGTGGGCGGTTTTCGAGCCGCGGAGTGCGACGGCGTGTCGGGCGCTGCATCAACACGAATACGCGCGGGCGTTCGGCGTGGCGGATCGGATCGTGTTTGCGCCGCTCGGTCGAAGCGAGATCGCGGCGGGCGAGCGATTGGATCTGGACGCGCTCGTGGCGGATCTGACGGCGTCGGGGAAAAAAGCCGATGCGGCGCCTTCGGTGCAGGCGATCATTGATTTGATCTCAAAAGAAGCGACTTCGGGCGACACGGTGGTGCTCATGTCGAACGGAGCGTTCGGGGGCATCTACGACAAGCTTCGTGATGCACTTTCCTCCAAGGCGCATTGACGGATCGGATGCGTTCAATAGAATGCGTTCGTTCCGTCTGCCGGTTCCTGTGAGGTGATTGAATATTGAATCCCGAGTAAGCATTGAACCAGGGGCCCACCTCCTGTCGTGGTGTGCATGCCCAGCATTGCGACTGGGAAGCCTAAAGCGACATATCGGGCACCCACCTAGCGCAAGCTAGGGGTTCAGTTCAATCCGCCCACGTTTCTGGTGGTAGGAACGCTTTTTTGGCCCGACGCACGTCGGGCTTTTTTTTCTCCCGCTTGCCCGCCCATTCCGGTAGCTTCGCCCTTCCCATGGAGACGTACGACTCGCTGGTTTCCAAGGCTCGAGAGCCTATTTCGCGCCTATTTGGCGCACATTTTCGCCGGATCGCGATCGCCCTTGCGGTTGTCGCCGTTCCCGGTGTGGCGTTTGCCGGCGTTACGGCCAAGGGCAAACTGAGTGGCGCGGAAAAACTCATGAACCCCGTTTGGGCCGACGCAAAAGATCCAAACTCGCATCGCTACACCTTCCGCGAGCCATCCCCGACGGTTCGTCCCGACGTACGAACGCTCACGGGATTCGTGCCGAAAGAGGTTGCGATCGTGGTGCTTGGAGACAAGGGCGTCGCGAAACAAATCCCGGTCCCGGTGATCATTGCTGGAGGGCGCACGACGCCGGTGACGGTGGTGGTGCCTGAGGGGCAAGTGGTTCAGTTCGAGAACCGCGATCCATTCCCGCACAAAATTTACGATACGGAGAATAAAGGGCTGGCTCCGGTCGAATTGGGGACGACGAAAAACCGATCCTGGACGCCGCCGGGTCCCGGAAAATACGAGATTCGGGATCAGATGGCTCCGAGCATTCGATCGTGGATTGTCGTGGAGCCCAAAGCGATGGCGTCGACGTATCCCGATCGCAAAGGTGAATTTTCGTTGGATCTCGAGCCCGGTCCGCACAAGTTGCGCGCGTATTTCAATGGTGAAGCGGTGGGCCAAGAGCTCGATGTCGTGATTACTCCATTTCCGGCCGAGCAGCCATTGAAGGCGCCGCTCGTCGTGGCCGCAGGCAAGTGATTCAGGCGGAGGCGAGTCGATGATTCTGTCGCGTTTTTGGTATCTTGCGCTGGCCATTACGTTGGGCGTGGCGGCATTTACGTTGGTGCTGGCGTCGCAGATGTACAATCGCGCGGGTGTTCGCGCGATGAGCGAATCGCTTTCGGCCGATTCGAGCGCCGTGGGTTGGTATCTCAAGGATGATGCGCGTAATCGTTCGAGCGCGTTGATTCCGATTGCGCTTTCGCCCGAACTGCGCACCCAATTGCAGAAGATCACCCCGGAAGCGAAAATCCCCCGCGATGCTCGCGATGCGGCCCTCAAGGCGCTCACGAAACTCAACAATGAAGTTCCCCCGGATTTGGCGTTCGATGCGCTTTGGGCCGTCGATGGCAATGGTCGAGTCATTGCCGCGATTGGTATCGTGCATTCGGACGATTGGGAGCTTGGTGGGTATCCGGTCGTCGCCGATGCACTCCACGGCTGGATTCGTGACGACGGCTGGATTTGGAAGGGCCGTATTTTGCGTGTCGTGGCGCGTCCCGTCGAAGCCGAAGTCAATGGCGAACCGGTGGGCGCGGTCATCGGCGCGAAATACGTCGACGACAAGTTTGCTCAAGGCGTTTCGAAGCGAACCGGCGCGGCCGTTGGTTTTTATGCCGATGGAGCTCGCGTGGCTTCCTGGGGTCCGGAAGGGTTTGACAAGGCGAACCTCGACCTCATTACGCAAGACCTGAAGCAGCTCGACGACAACAAGGATTACCTGGAAAAAGGTCGCAGCGAGCCGCGCGTCATCGGGGCTCATTTGGGCGTCGTGTATGCGCGTATGCCCGGTGAAAGCTGGGACCTCAATGCAGGCTTTGCCGTGGGTCGATTGGCTGTCGCGGTCGACGGCCCGATGGACTTTTTGAACAAGGCCGACGATATCGACAAGAAAAACGTCAAGACGCCGTTGATCGTCGGTATCGTACTGTTGCTCGGCATTGCGGGGATTCTGTTCACGTATTTCGAGCATACGAAGCCGATGTCGACGTTCGGCAAAGAAGCCCTTCGCTTGGCGAAGGGTGACGTCGATATTCTCGCGCCGAGCAAGTTCCGCGGGGCGTACAAGAAAATCGCGTCGGATATCAATGATGGTATCGACAAGATTGCGGCCAAGGGCGGAGCGCCGCGACGAGCCGCGGACCTCGAACAAGTGCTCGGGCCGATTCCCGCCGCACCTACGATGAGTGCCTTTGCGGTGCCCGGTTCGGGGGCGGAGACGTCGTCGAATCAGATTCAGGTCCCCGCAGCGGCCAAACCATTGCCGCAAGCGAAATCGTTGCCCAAGCCGAAGCCGCGTGGCGCGACATTGGACGGGACAAACGAAGGCGAAGCCGCGGGCGATGCGGGCGAATCGGGTGTGCGCAAGCCGCCGCCGCCATTGCCGAAATCCGGCGGAGATGCCGCGCCGGTCGACGAAGAAACCGAATGGAAAGGCGTCTTCGAAGAATTCCTGGCGCTCAAGGAACAATGCGGTGAGCCGACCGCGAACATGACATTCGAGAAGTTCAAGACGACGTTGCAACGCAACAAAGATGCGCTCGTGCAACGTGGCGCGACGGGCGTGAAATTCACGGTTTACGTCAAAGAAGGCAAAGCGTCGCTCAAAGCGACGCCGGCCGGCAAGTAAGACGCGAAGGAGCGAATACGTATGGCAAAGCGGATCGTCGTTGGGATCGTTGGAGCATTGGCGAGTTTTGGATTCTCGAGCTCGGCGTATGCTTCCGGATTGGAGACACCCGACAATGGCGTCGTGCAAATGGGTCGCGGAGCGACGTACGTGGCACGAGCCGACGATCCGCTGGCCGCAGCGTTTAATCCCGCGGGGCTGGCATTTCAAAAGTCCGGGGTTTTTCTCGGCGCACACTTGATGTTTCAGAATCGGTGTTTTTCCCGGCGGGACGAGAATGGAAATCCCGTGTCCCCCGGGGCTTCGCTTCCCGGTCCGGGCGCGCAAGGTGGCCCGGCGGATCCCGTATGTGCCGATGGGGCGCCTTTTCCCAATCCTCAAATCGCCGCGAATTTTCGAATCAGCAGTCGATTCGCCGTGGGTATTGCCATTCTCGGCCCGCATGCCGTGGGTAATGCCGAGTGGCCCGAATCCATTTCGTACCAGAATCAATTGGGCCTCACGACGACCCAACCCGCGCCCAATCGATTTTTGCTCGTCAACCAAGAATCGCTTTTGATCAATCCGACGGTGAGCGTCAGTTACGCCATCAAGGATTGGCTGAGCGTCGGGGCGGGTTTCATTTGGGGCATTGCGTCGGTCAATTTTGTGAATTTCAGCGAATCGACGTCGCAAGTGGCGGTGGATGATTTCGCGGGCAATCAAGAGACCAAAGCGGAGCTTTCCGCCTTTGACGGCTTCATTCCGGGGTTTGTCGTGGGTGTCCTCGCTTCGCCCCATAAACGGCTCGATTTGGGCGCCAACATTCGTGGGCAAGACGCCGTGAATGCAACGGGCGATCTGCACCTCGAATCGCTCTATTGGAAATCCGGCGGAACGAAGAACGACACGCCGTGCGCCGGTATGGCGGCGGGTTGCAATCTGACGGATGCTCCGGGCGCGGGGACCATCAAATTGCGTACGCCTTTTACGGCGCGGTTTGGATTTCGATACCATAGCCCGCAAAAAATGGGCTCGGCCATTCCGAAGCTCGGTCCCAAAGTTCGCGATATGCTCGTCGACGATCAATTCGATGTCGAAGCGGATTTCACTTATGCGCACAACAGCGTCGTCGATAACTTGGAAGTGCGTTTTCAGCCGGGCATCAAGGTGAACGGCACGCCCGGTACGGTCCCGGTCAACGGCGATATTCCGCATAATTGGAAAAACGTCTTCGGCGCTCGATTGGGCGGCGATTATGTGATCATTCCGGGATTTCTTGCGGTCAGGGCGGGCGCGTGGTTCGAGACCAACGGGCAGGATCCGGAATACTTGAACCTGGATTTCCACAATGGTTACCACGTGGGCGTGAGTGCGGGCGCGACCGTTCGATTGGCGCGATTCGACGTATCGCTCGGTTACCAGCACACGTTCTTCGAGACGCTCGACAACGGCGGCAAAGGCCTGGTCAAAGGTTTGTCGGGTGACGCCACGACGGCGTATCGATCCCAGCATAACGTCAATGGCGGCGCCTTGAGCACGAGCCTCGATGAGTTGGCTTTGGGTGCGACGGTTCGCTTCTGACGCCGACAATCTGTTAGGGTCGCAGATACGTTTATGAGCCTCTCCGACGAAGAAGAATCCCGCGTAGCGATTGCGTTCGATGGATACCTCGCCGCGCTCGACCGGGGTGACCCGGATGTGCTCGCAACGGCGGCGATGGATCGATCGCGTCAGGACGTGCGCATCTATCGCATGGTGCGCACGTGCATGAGCCACATCGAAGCGATTGATGCGCACGATGAAGGCGCGTTTGTCACGTGGTCGATTCGATCGGGCGATGGAAACGTGGTGGCTCGATTTTCCGCAATCGTTTCGATGGTGGACGATCGTCTCGTCGTGCATCGTCTCGTCAGTCGCGACATCGATGAGCAGGCGCTTTCTTCGGCGGCGGAAGTCGTCGTATCGGCGCCCGTGAATTCGCTGCCGCGTTCCAGCCAATACTGGGTGCGTCGCTGGGAAGGTCGTCCCTCGATTGCTCCTTCTGCCGCGCCTCCGCCGATGTCGCCTTCGGCTGCACCTCCGCCGCCGAGTGCATCCGATTCGGACAGCAAGAAGTGATGCGCTTGCCTCTTGCTCCCGCGTGTCCAAGCGGGACACGATGTTCGCGCGATGGATGAGCTATTTCGCGGCACCCACCTCATCGTCACCCGTGAAGAGAGTGGAAAGCTGATCCGAGCACGTCGTACGGCAACGCCGTTTGGCTCCGTTGCCGATATGTACGGCATCGAAGCGCAGTTCTTGCGAACGATTCCCGTGCGCGAGCGTTACTGCATCTCGGTGCTCGTCGATGTGCGTGATGCGCCGATGCTTTCTAACGATGGTCTGGAAGTCGAAGCGGCCAAAGTGATCGATGCGATGGCGAGCGAGTTCGATCGTTCCGGGCTGCTCGTGCGGACGGCCGTAGGTGCGCTGCAAGTGCGTCGTATCGCCAAGACAAACCCTTTCCGTCTCGAACTATTCGAAGACGAAGCGGCCGCGATTGCTTACTTGACCGGCAACGGTCCTCCGCCGGCTTCGGTGATCAGTCGGCGCAGTTCGCCGCCGAGTGCCGGGGGTCGGTTGCGTTGAAGCGTAAAACGAAGTCTTTCGACGCTCGTATCGACGCGGCCATCGCGGTTCGGTAAAACAACGTTCGACATGACCGACACAGCCGTTCGCAACGTCATCATCATTGGTTCCGGCCCTGCGGGACTTACCGCTTCGATCTATGCAGCTCGCGCCAACTTGAAGCCTTTGTGCATCGAAGGTTTCAACGCGGGTGGCTTGATTCCCGGCGGACAACTCATGTTCACGACCGAAGTCGAGAACTACCCCGGTTTTCCGCACAAAGTGACGGGACAAGAGCTCATGCAACGTTTCCGCGATCAAGCGGAGCATCAGGGCACGGAGATTGTCACGGCCGATGTCACCAAGGTCGACTTCTCGGCTCGTCCGTTCAAGGTCTGGGTCGAAGACACGTTGTACCTGGCCAAGACGGTCATCGTCGCGACGGGCGCTCGTGCGAATTACTTGGGTTTGCCCTCGGAGCATGAGCTGAAGAACAAGGGCGTGAGCGCTTGTGCGGTGTGCGATGGAGCGTTCTACCGGAACAAACCCGTCGCGGTGGTTGGCGGTGGCGACACGGCGATGGAAGAAGCGAGTTATCTCGCGGGCTTGTGTTCGCACGTGACGCTCGTGCACCGGCGTGATGATTTCCGCGCGTCGAAGGCGATGGTGGCGCGGGTCGTCGAGAATCCGAAGATCAAGATCCTCTACAGTCACGTGGTCGACGAGGTGCTCGACGTGAAGGAAGATCACGTGACGGGCATGGTCGTCCGAAGCCTGAAAACAGGGGAAAAGACGACGATTCCGATCGATGGGTTTTTCGTGGCGATCGGTCACACGCCCATGACCGAGCTCTTCTTGGGGCAGCTCGACGTGCATCCGAACGGCTATTTGAAGACGGTGCCGGGGTCGACACGGACGAGCGTTCCCGGCGTGTTTGCCGCGGGTGATGTGCAGGATTGGACGTACCGCCAAGCGGTCACGGCGGCGGGTACGGGCTGCATGGCGGCGCTCGACGCCGAACGATTCATCCAACAAGACGGCGCGCACTGAGCTAGAGTGAAGCAGGACAAACGCCCGTCATGAGTGACGAACCGCTCGCGCCAGTGGATGCTCGTCATGAGCTCTTCGAGCTTGCGACATCCGTGCGAGCGTTGATCGATTGGTACGACATGACGGGCGTGACCGGGGTGCCTCGAGGTGTCGTGGATCCCGAGCCGATCGCCGCGCCCATGCCGCAGGCGATGCGGGCGCCGATGCAGCCGCCGACGTTCGGCGCGCCGGCGCAAGTTTCACGCGACGCACCTCGGCCGGCGGTTCCGAATTCCTTTGAGCAGCAACCATCTCGTCCGGTGCAACCTCCATCGGCGGCGGCATCGTTTGAGCAGCAACGACCTCCGCTGGTGACGCTTCAGTCGGCGACGCCGGCGCCGGCTGCACGAGCGCCTGTGGCTCGCGCGGAGGTGCTCACGCCGACGGAGCGCGTGGGGCGTTTGTCCGTGCTGGCGACGGAGGTGGCTTCGTGTCAGCGGTGCGGTTTGGCGCCGACGCGAACGCAGACGGTGTTCTCGCGAGGCGACCCGTTTGCCGAGTTATGTTTCGTGGGTGAGGGGCCTGGGGCGGACGAGGACCGGTTGGGCGAGCCGTTTGTCGGGGCCGCGGGGCAGCTGCTCGACCGAATGATCGCGGCGATGGGGTATCGTCGTGACGAGGTTTACATTTGCAACATTGTGAAGTGCCGGCCGCCTGGGAATCGCAAGCCGACGCCGGAAGAGATGGATGCGTGTAAGCCGTATTTGGTGCAACAGATTGAATTGGGTCGACCGAAGTGCATCGTGGCGCTCGGGGCGACGGCGATTCAGGGATTGATGGGCACGACGGAGGGCATCATGAACTCCCACGGACTGCTTATTGAGATCCAGCGGGCGATGATTCAGGCGGCGCGCAAGGTCATCTTCTGCATCGATTCTTCGAAGTTCGGCCGCCAAAGCATCTCGCAGC
>CAYSYX010000036.1:0-39381 GCA_964435055.1 uncultured Polyangium sp.
CATCTTCTTCGCGTATATATCACGTTCGGCGGCACGTCGTTGAAGATCGTCGTGGGTGTTGCTCTCGACACGGTCAAACAAAACGAAGCGCAGCTCATCACGCGCAGTTACGAAGGACTGTCGGGTGGCGGAGCTGGACGGCTTCGGGCGCGTCGGTTGCCGGAAGGTTGAGGGGGTAAAGATTTAGGTATGATTATCGTGTTGGTGGGCCCGCCTGGATCGGGCAAAGGAACGCAGGCACAGGTGTTGTGCAAGAAGTACGGGATCCCGCAGATTTCGACGGGAGACATGCTTCGAGCGGCCAAGGCATCGGGAACGCTGGATCCGCAGTATCGAGCGATCATGGATGCGGGTGGTCTGGTTCCGGATGCGGCGATGATTGGGCTCATCGACAAGCGTATTGATGCTGACGATTGCAAGAATGGATTCATGTTGGATGGTTTTCCGCGGACGGTTCCTCAGGCGGAGGCGCTCGAGCAATTGCTTGCTGCGCGTTCGCTCAGGATCGATGCGGTTGTTCAGTTGGATGTGTCGAGGTCTCTTTTGGAAGAGCGATTGATCCACCGTCGAACTGATAAAAAATCTGGACAGATTTATCATCTCGTTTATAGTCCGCCTCCCCCGGATGCCGAACTCGAGCATCGGGCGGATGATCGGCCGGAAGCAGTCGGCAAGCGTCTCGATGCTTATGAGGCGATGACGGCGGCGCTCTTGCCGTATTACGAAGACAAGGCACTTTTACGGCGCATTGACGGAGTTGGTGCACCGGCGGAAGTGACGTCGAGGGTGCTCGGGGCTCTTGGCGGATCGCAGGCGGAAGGCTCATGAGGCGAACGAACACAGGCTCGAAACCTCCGAAGGAACCGAAGGGCGACAAGCTCGAGTTCGATGGCGTCGTTCAGGAGGCACTTCCGAATGCGATGTTTCGAGTGAAGGCAGACAATGGTCTTGGAGTTCTTGCGACCATCAGCGGTCGCATGCGTCAGTACTACATCAAGATTTTGCCCGGTGATCGCGTTACGGTCGAGGTTTCGCCCTACGACCCTACGCGGGGCCGGATCACATACCGTCACAAATGAGAACAACTGCGGAGCGAGGATAGGGACAGGGAACGCGTCATGAAGGTACGACCAAGCGTCAAAAAAATCTGCGACAAGTGCAAAGTCGTGCGCCGTCGTGGTGTTGTGCGCGTTATCTGCGAGAACCCTCGACACAAGCAGCGTCAAGGAAACTGAGTTGGAGTAGCCATGGCACGTATCGCTGGCGTTGATCTTCCTCGTCGAAAGCATGTGGCCTTTGCCTTGCCGTACCTGTACGGAATTGGTCGGGCGAGTGCGAAAGCGATTTGCGCGAAGGCGAAGATCCCTGAGAACAAGAGGGTCGAGGAACTCAGTGACGCGGAGGTGAAACTCATCCGCGACATCCTCGATGCTGACTACAAGGTCGAAGGTGATCTTCGTCGAGAAGTGCAACTCAACATCAAGCGGCTGATGGATCTCGGCTGCTACCGTGGACTGCGGCATCGCCGTGGTTTGCCGGTCAATGGGCAACGTACGCACACGAATGCGCGCACGCGCAAGGGTCCGCGCAAGGGGATGCTCGCAAGGCGTCCGGCACCAACCAAGGCGTGATGGAACGCGAGTAAGGACAGGGCGCCATGGCGAATCCGAAATCGGCTGCGACCACGAAGGTCAAGCAGAAGAAGAAAGTCAAGAAGAACATTGCGGCTGGGATCGCGCACATCCAGTCGACGTTCAACAACACGGTCGTTACGATCACGGACATCAACGGCAACGCCGTTGCGTGGTCGTCGGCGGGTGCGCGTGGTTTCAAGGGATCGCGTAAGTCGACGCCGTTTGCCGCGCAATTGGCTGCCGAAGAAGCAGCTCGTCGCGCGCAAGAGCACGGCATGCGATCCGTTGCGGTCTTCGTGAAGGGTCCCGGTGCTGGTCGCGAGAGTGCGCTTCGCGCGCTTCAGACGGCTGGTTTCAAGGTGACCTTGATTCGCGACGTCACTCCCATTCCCCACAACGGTTGCCGGCCGCCCAAGCGCCGCCGGGTCTAAGGCTTCGAGGGTTCGCACATGGCTCGGTACGTTGGTCCTGTTTGTAAGCTGTGCCGTCGCGAGGGCATGAAGCTCTACCTCAAGGGAGAGCGCTGCTACTCGGAGAAGTGCGCTCACACGCGTCGTCCTTACCCGCCCGGTCAACACGGTCAGGGACGCGTGAAGCTCAGCGAGTACGCGATTCGGCTTCGTGAAAAGCAAAAGGTTCGTCGCGTTTACGGCGTCTTGGAGAGCCAATTCCACGGCTACTTCCAAGAAGCCAGCCGACGCAAAGGTCGAACCGGTGAAGAGATGCTCGCGCTCCTCGAGCGCCGTCTCGACAACGTCGTGCATCGTCTCGGCTTCGCGGCTTCGCGTGCCGAAGCTCGCCAGCTGGTTCGTCATGGCCATGTCCATGTCAACGGCAAGCGACTCGACATCCCGAGCTTCGTCGTGCGCGTTGGTGATCGCGTGACGCTCACCGAAGGCGCCAAGAAGTTCAAGTTTGTCGCGGCTGCGATTGCGGGCGCGGACAAACGCCCCGTCGCTTCGTGGCTCGATGCCGACCGCGCGGGTTTCACAGGTTCGGTCAAGTCCACGCCGGTGCGCGAGGACCTCAACGAGCCCGAAATCAAAGAACAGCTCGTCGTCGAGTATTACTCGCGCTGAGTCTGGTTGGAGATGGCCCGGGGACGTGCAACAACACGGCCCCGGTTCAGCTTTTTTGGAGTCTCGAAACGCTCTCGGAGCGTTCACTCCAATGGTTTGAAATTCGTTTGACGTGCAACGTTCGCACGCAAGTTGATGTCGGTTGATGTCACGGCGTGCAAGCGCGGGCAGAAGGCGATGCGGGTTTGTCGAGTGCGGCGACCGGCGTGGGACCTTCGCGCGAAACCCCTAGATACGAGGACAGGATGACGACGAGTGCAAACATGACCATGGTCGCCAGAAACTGGCGCGACCTGATTCGACCCAAGGGCATCACCGTCGATGCTGAGTCGGCGACGGATTCGTACGCAAAGTTCACGTGCGAACCTCTCGAGCGCGGCTTCGGTATCACCGTGGGCAACTCGCTTCGCCGCGTGCTGCTTTCCTCGCTCCAGGGCGCCGCCATCACGGCCGTGCGTATCGAAGGTGCTCTTCACGAGTTCACGACGGTGGCCGACGTGGTTCAAGACGTCAGCGACATCATCCTGAACCTCAAGGAAGTCGTCTTCAAAGCCGCCAACGCGCGTACGTACACGGTGCGCATCGACAAGGAAGGTCCCGGCCCCGTTTACGCCGGCGACATCGAACTCGTCGATGGTCTACAAGTTTTGAACCCCAACCATCTCATCGCGGTCCTCGACAAGAAGGGCCCGCTCTCGATGGAACTCACGGTCAATGTGGGCCGTGGTTACGTCCCTGCGGACCGGAACAAGACCCCCACGATGTCCATCGGAACGATTCCGATCGACGCCTTGTTCTCGCCCATCCGCAAAGTCAACTACACCATCCAAAACGCCCGCGTCGGGCAAGTGACCGACTACGACAAACTCACCCTCGAGGTGTGGACAAACGGTTCGGTCTCGCCGCAAGACGCTGTTGCGTTTGCCGCAAAGATCCTCAAGGAACAGCTCTCGATCTGGGTCAACTTCGAAGAGTCCGAAGAGACGAGTTATCAATCGCTCCCCGGCGACGAAGAACCCTTGAACGAGAACCTCTTCCGCTCCGTCGAGGAACTCGAACTCAGCGTCCGGAGCGCCAACTGCCTCCAAAACGCGAACATCACCCTGATCGGCGAGCTCGTGCAGCGAACCGAACAGGACATGCTCAAGACCAAGAACTTCGGTCGAAAGTCCCTCAAGGAGATCAAAGAAATCCTCTCGAACATGGGACTTTCGCTCGGTATGAAGATCGACAACTGGCAGCAGCTGCTCGAGCGCTGGAAGGCCCAGCAGGCACAAGCCTAGAAGGTGCAACATGCGACACAAGAAGGCCGGAAGGCAATTTGGTAGGGACACGTCGAGCCGCCGCGCAATGCTGCGCAACTTGACCGCGAACCTGATCACCCACGAGCGTATCGAAACGACCGACGCGAAAGCCAAAGAGCTCCGTCGGGTCGCCGAGAAGCTCATCACCAAGGCCACGCGTCTTGGCAAAGTCGCCTATACGCCGCAAACCGAACTGTCGGCTGCGGACAAGGCTCGTCGCCTGCACGTGCAGCGCCTCATCGCTTCGTTCGTGCCCCGCTTCGGCGTCACCTCCGACGGCGCGCATGTCGACATCGTCGACAAGGTCCTCCTCGACCTCGCACGACGCTTCGAAGGCCGCCCGGGTGGCTACACGCGCATCATCAAGCTCGGCAACCGCCGCGGCGATGGCGCTCCGATGACCTACATCGAGTTCATCGATGCAGTCTCCATCGAAGCTGCCTCGAGCAACGAAGAAGCCGCCGCTGGTGCCGTGACCGCCGCCGAACCGAGCGATGCCGCCTCCGCTGCCGCCACCGACGGTGGTGCGGAAGCCGCCGCCACGGACAAACCCGCCGAAGAAGCGAAAGAAACCGCGTCGAACGAGTGAGCCACAAGCTCACCTGTTGAAGGTGCGTCACACGAGCCTCTCCGCCCCGCTTCAAAACGGGGTCGAGAGGCTCGTGTCATTTGGACAAACTCACGCACCTTCCGCAGGAGGAGGCGTCTCTTTCGATTCCGTTGGTGCTCCAACGTTTTCTTCCGCGCGCTTACGCGGCTTGATCCGAACCAGCGCGATCATCGCAATCAACGCCGCAAAACCCACGCCTCCCGCTGCGACGTATCGCTTCATGTAGCTCTTCTTCGGCGCCACTCGCTCCTGTTCGAGGTCCGCGAGCGCCTGTTTTGCCCGCTCGTGTTTCGGATCAATTTCCAGCGCCTTCTGCAGCGGAAACTTGTCCGGCGTGCCCTTCTCGATGAGCGCCATGCCTTCGAGGTACGCAATGTCCGCTTCGATCTTTTTCGCGCCGTCGCCTTTCGGATCGAGTCGCAATGCCTTGCGCAAAAGCTCCAGTGACGTCGCCGGTTCTTTCGACTCCACCAACTTCGCGCGCTCGACGTACGCCTTCGCCATCTCTTTGCGCCGTTCGAACACGGGCGATCGAGCCAGCACTTTGTCGAACGCATCCGTTGCTTCGATCCACTTCTGCGCATTCGCGAACTCGACGCCTTCGTCCATCAGCTTGTAGACCTCGGCCATCCGCGCTCGGTCGTACATTCCAAACAGCTCGCGAGCGATACGATCCCACGTGAAATCGCGCGGGGCTTTGTTGCCGGTCTGGTTCAAGTACGCGTCGCGCAGTTGCCAAATGCCGGGCTCGCCAATCGCTGCAATCGCCTCGCGCGCCGCTTCTCGCAACGTGATGCGTTCGCTGTTGCAGAACGAAAGCACCACACGCACCGCATCGACGTCGCGGGTTCGTCCGTACGCACGCATGATGTCGGTGAGGATTTGCGGGTCTGTCACTCCAACCGCTTCGCCGGGAATCGTACGGCCGAGCAAATCCAATTCTTTGACTGCAAACTTTTGGACGATCTTCGCGTCGTGTTGTCGGCCTTCGATGAGCGCAGGCACAGCCTTGTCGCGCAGCTTGTTCACTTGCCGCGCCAGATCGATCCGGAGCAGCTCGCCGAAGTACGAATACATCTGCAAGAGCTCACGCACCGCAGGCGTCGTACCTACGTTCGTCAGCATTCGCTCCATCGCGAGGAGTTTGACCAAGTCTTTCCACGAATCGTTTTTCGAACGGCCGGATGCCAGGACAAACTCGAGCCAATCACCGTCGTCGTCCGCGTCTTCTTTCGCGCCGGGCTTTTTCTTCGCCGGCTTCTCGGCCGCCTTGTCTTTGCCCTTCATCGATTTGCGCCCGGCTTTGCGCGCATCATCGAGCAGCCCTTGGGCTTCTTTGCGATCGATCGATCCGCGAATCTCGAGCAGCCGCGTACGTATCGCAGGCACGACCGACGGGGTTACTTCGGACAAACTCGCTCGCGCTGCATCACGCGTGTGCGCATCCGGAGCCGTGAGTCGTTCGAGCACGCGATCGAGATCTTGCAGCGCACCGGGATCAGCTTCGGCCAACACGATCGGCGCGAGCTTCGGCAGTTCCGGAAGCGTCGTCGGCATCGATGAAGACGCCGATGCGGACGCAGACAAAGCCGGTTGTGGAAGTTCACCCGCGGCATGCGCCAAAGCGGACACACCCACGACCATCGCCAACAACGCACTCGTAAGGATCGCTCTCGGTTTCACGATCACCTCAACGACGGACTCATCAAAAATCGTTCCACGTCACTCGATGATCCGAAACCCTAGTGGAATGTGCTGAAAACTTCGCCACTCGACGTCGACTCGGTCCACCCGAGCCGCGCGGGGACCTTGATGCGCCCACTGCACCAATTTTTTCAGCGCTTCTTCTTGCCCTTCGGCAAGGATCTCGACGCTCCCATCGGGGAGATTTTTCACCCAACCGACCACCCCAAGGCGGTGCGCTTCATGTTGTGTCGACGCGCGAAAATAGACGTGTTGCACACGTCCATGAACAACGAGGTGTACTTGTTTTCGTTCCATCGCTTCGTCGTCTCCTCGGGACATCATGTCGAAGCTCGCGCCGACGTCCAATTCCGCGCGAAACGATCCGCCCATGCACGATGAACACGCCGAATGAAGCCGCGGATTGACAGGGCATGATCCCTTGGTAAAGTCGCCGCTGTCGAGCCTCGAAGCCCGACCGCATCTCGATTCCAGACATGCGTCACGCGTCTTTCGCGACAAACTAGGCCACCCTTCCCTGGGGTGGGCTTTCGATGGTGACGGTTCGGTAAGACGAACCATCACGCCAAAACATCACCGAACGTTCGACCCAATCTTCAACTGTACTGACCTCGGGGTTTTTCGCCTTTTCAGGCCGGGCCCCTGCGGGGAGTTTTCGATCGATGCACCTGCGTGAATTGAAGCAGAAGTCGATGGCCGATCTGGTTCAGATGGCCAAGGGACTCAACATCGAGGGAGCCGCCGGCCTCCGCAAGCAAGAGCTCATCTTCGCGCTCTTGCAGGCGTTCGCAGCGCAAGACCAACCCGTGTATGGCGAAGGCGTTCTCGAGTGCCTTGCCGATGGATTCGGGTTCCTGCGCGCACCCGACTACAACTACCTCCCGGGTCCCGACGACATCTACGTTTCGCCCTCGCAGATTCGTCGTTTCAACCTGCGTACGGGTGATGCGGTCAGTGGTCCGATTCGTCCGCCGAAGGAACGCGAGGCGTACTTTGCGCTCCTCAAGGTCGACAAGATCAACGGTGTTTCGCCGGAAGTCGCCCGCGACAAGATTCTCTTCGACAACCTCACGCCGCTTTATCCGCAACAGAAGTTCAACATCGAGAACGGCGCCAAGGGTTTTTCCACACGCGTGATCGACATGCTTTGTCCCATTGGAAAGGGTCAACGCTGTCTTGTCGTTTCACCGCCCCGCGCCGGTAAAACCGTTCTTCTCCAGAACCTCGCCAACGCCATCAGCGCCAATCATCCCGACACCACGCTGCTCGTACTTCTCATCGACGAACGTCCCGAAGAAGTCACCGACATGCAGCGCACGGTGAAGGGCGAAGTCATCAGCTCGACCTTCGACGAACCGGCGACACGTCACGTGCAAGTTGCCGAGATGGTCATCGAAAAGGCCAAACGCCTCGTCGAACACAAGCACGACGTCGTCATTCTTCTCGATTCGATCACGCGTTTGGCGCGTGCGTACAACACCGTCGTTCCCCCGAGCGGCAAGATCCTCTCCGGCGGTGTCGATTCGAACGCATTGCACAAGCCGAAGCGATTCTTTGGTGCTGCAAGGAATGTCGAAGAAGGCGGTTCGCTCACGATCATCGCGACAGCGCTCGTCGATACCGGCTCGCGTATGGACGAAGTCATCTTCGAAGAGTTCAAGGGCACCGGCAACAGCGAAATCCACCTCGATCGCAAGCTCATGGAGAAGCGCATCTTCCCGTGTCTCGACATCAACAAGAGCGCGACACGCAAAGAAGAGTTGCTCTTGCCCGAGTGGATCCTCCAACGCGTCTGGCTGCTCCGTCAGCTCTTGCATCCGCTCAACGTCATCGACTCGATGGAGTTCTTGCTCGACAAGGTGAGCCGCACCGAGACGAACCAAGAATTCCTCGAAAGCATGAATCAGTAGCGTTTTCGCGCTCTCCGCCCCTCCCCCACCCCTTCCCTTCGGGACTGCTGTAGTGCCGCGCGTCGTCGTGTTAGCGTCGAAGCGTGAGCGATGACGCCGATCGCATGCGTGAACTCGAAGCTCGGGTCCAGCGACTCGAGACGAAGCTCGCACGTTCGGAGAAAACCGTTCGCGCTTTGCGCGATGTCGGTTTGGCGCTCGGATCGACGCTGGATCTCGACCAAATCCTCGAACTGATCCTGGGAAAAATAAGTGAGCTGCTCGATGCGGATCGAGCCACTCTGTACTTGCTCGACGAGCATCGCGGGATGCTCATGTCGCGCGTGATGCTCGGCGGCGAAGTGCAATCGATCGACTTGCCGGTGGGTCAAGGCATCGCGGGGTACGTCGCGAAGTACGGCAAGACGGCGCGCGTTCGTGACGCGTACGAAGACCCTCGTTTCTCACGCACCTGGGATGAACTGACGGGTTACCGCACGCGATCGATCCTCGCGGCCCCGATGCGTAATCACGTCGGACGCACCATCGGCGTCGTGCAGGTGTTGAACAAGAAGAAGCGCAAGAACGGTTTTTCCAAGCACGACGAAGAACTCTTGTCGGCTCTGTCGACGCAAGCAGCGATCTCGATCGACAACTCGCGGCTGTTTTTGTCGGTCATTCAGAAGAACATGCAGCTCGTCGAGACCAAGGAACAACTCGAGCATCGCATCGCGGACTTGGCGCTTTTGTTTGAGCTCGAAACATCGATGAGTGGTGCGCACTCGCTCGAGGACTTGAGTCGCGCGGTGATCAGCGCGGCTGCGAGAGCGTGCGGTGCACGGGCGGGAGGTTTGCTCATCGACGAAGGCGAAGCGGGCGTGTTCCTGTATTTCGTCGAGCCTAAGCCGTCACAACAAGCGACGCGTGATGCGGAAGTAAAAAGGTTTCAGGTCAAACGAGGTGACGGGCTTCTTGGTTACGCGATGTCGCATGACGAAGCCGTGCAGATCGGACCGCAAGATCCACCGACGGGACCGATCGCCGAAGCTGCGCTCACGCGCATGCATCCATCGCTCGACTTCGAAGTGGAGAGCGCCGTCGTGGTGCCGCTCGAAGGAGAAAACGACGCGCGTCTCGGAGCGCTCGGCCTCTACAACGCGAAGAGTCCGCATGGGTTTACCCAGGAACATCGATCGCTTTTGCGCCTTGTTTCCGCGAACGCTTCGACTGCGGTGCGTCTGTTCTGTTCACGTTTGGAGAAAGAAAGAAGCGAACGACTCACCGCGATTGGACGACTTCTCTCCGGCGTCATGCACGACATGCGAACACCGCTCACGGTGATCAGCGGTTACGCGCAGCTCATGAGCATGGCGAACGAGCCTCAGGTTCGCGCCGAACACATGCGCCTCATCTTGAAGCAGTTCGATGCGATCAACGCGATGCAACGGGAGCTCTTGGAGTTTGCCCGGGGCGAACGCAGCATCCTCGTACGCAAGGTGTACTTGACGAAGTTTTTCGGAGACCTCGAGAAGCAACTCGCGCTCGAGCTCGACGGACGTTGTGTGTCGCTCGTGATGGAGCTCGACGATCGAGGTGTCGCACGATTCGACGAAGCGAAGGTCACGCGCCTCGTGCACAACCTCGTGCGTAACGCGGTCGAAGCGATGGAGCCGCTGGGTGAAGGTCAAGTGACCGTGCGAGCGTTTCGTCGCGGAGCGGACTTTGTTTTGAGTGTGTCGGACACGGGCAAAGGCATTCCGGAGAAGGTGCGCGAGCGGTTGTTTCAGTCGTTCGTCACGAGCGGCAAGCAAGGTGGAACGGGGCTCGGGTTGGCGATCGTGAAGAAGATCGTCGACGAGCACAGTGGGTTCATCACGGTGGATTCATCGGAGAAGGGCACGACGTTCACGATTGTTTTCCCGCAGGAAAACGCGAACGCGCGGGCGTCTGGCGAGACAAACTCAGGTCCGACGGAGGCGTCGAGAGACGATGCACCGAAGTCGAATCGCGGTGGTCGAGCGGGTGAAGACGGCGCGCAGGAGGGTCGTCGTAGATTGACAAACCGTTCGAGTCGTCCCGGCACGCAGCAAGCGGGGTGAACCTCGAGGCAGTGTCTTTGTTGAAGTCGACCCACGGTCGCGGACACATGGTCGTGTCGAGGACGGTTCGTCCGTAGAAACGCTTCAGCGCGTTCTCAAAGCGCCTCGGCACGCGATACGAATCTCTGCTAGACACGCTGCTTCTCCTCGGAGGCACACCATGCGCGCGATGTCTTATCGGACCTACGGCGGTCCTCTCGAACTCGTCGATGTCGAACGTCCCACGCCCAAAGCCGACCAGGTCTTGATTCGGGCGCGTCATTCGAGTGTCAACCCGATCGATTGGAAGATGGCGTCGGGGAAGCTGCGTTTCTTGATCCCGGTCAAGCTGCCGGCGATTCCGGGCTTCGACGTTGCGGGGGAAGTGGCCGAGGTTGGTCCGGGCGTAACGGCTTTCCGCGTGGGTGATCGCGTACACGCGCGGGTGCTCGGAGGATCCGGCGCAGCGAGCGCCGAATTTGTGCTTGCCGGTCTCGACGTGGTGGCGCCTGTGCCGGCAGGCATGCCGCTCGATGTAGCCGCTGCGTTACCTTTGGCCGGCATGACGGCGCTTCAGGGTCTTCGCGATGAGGCGAGCTTGCCCATGCAAGGAGCCAAGGAACGAGTGCTCGTGGTGGGCGCATCCGGAGGCGTGGGCCAGCTTGCAGTGCAGATTGCCAAGACGACGGGAGCGACGGTGACGGGCGTATGCAGCGGTCGCAACGCCGCGCTTGTGAAAGAGCTCGGGGCGGACGACGTCATCGACTATACGAAGTCGAACGCGTTCGAGGGCAAAGGACCGTGGGATGTCGTGCTCGATTGCGTGGGTGGTTCGCCCTCGGCTTGGACGGACAAACTGGTTTCCGGGGGTCGATTTGCCAGCATATTGCCGGGGCCGGCTGTTTTTGGTCGCGCGATGCTCAATCCATTTACGAGTCGCCGAGTCCGCGCGGTGATGTTGAAAGCGAATGCGCCGGATTTGAAGGTGCTCGATGGGTTGTACGAACGAGGCGTTTTGCGCGTAACGATCGACAGCCGATTTCCGTTGTCGAAAATGAATGACGCTTGGACGCGGAGTCAGAGCGGCCGAGCGGTGGGAAAGATTGTCATCGATATCGACGAGTGAGCGTGCGGCGAAAACGTCGCAATGACTTGTGTGTCACACACGGCGTTTTTCCCGGCCATTATGGATTGCAGGATGCAGGAACGCCCGGCGAGCCCGTGCAACCCTTGGGGCACGTGGATTGGAATTCGATGTCTACGGGGTAAGTCCACAGTGAACCGTACGCCAATTCGCACGTAATCAACTTATCGCCTTCGCAGCGAGAAGTAAATGAAGTACGATCGCATGTCGTCCCATCGCGACCGCAACCGGCCCAATTTGGTCCCGTCACACATTGATTGCCGTCAGTACACGCGTCACTTACGAATACTTCACGATAATCCTTGCTGATATCATTGCGCATTCGAGCGCAGATCGTGGGCGCACCATTGATGCACTTGGGCGCGTGGGTCATCGGATCGCATGTAGTATCGCTCGGTGCGGCACAATCACCAACAATGCAGGTGTTACCGAAGCTGCATTGGTCGAGTACCGTCTGAAAGGATTCGGACGATGTATGCGATATATATTCACAAACGACCACATGCTCACCAGCGCACGTGTTCTCAAACGTTGCGAGATCGCATGGTTCGGCGCTGAGCGAACAGACCGCAAAACCATCACCCGCAAAGCAACTCAGGGGTGCTGGACAGGTGGTGGATTCAAGCTTGTAGTGTTCGGGCAAAGGCGTCTTGCCGCCACCATATTTCACACACTCGACCGCAGTGTTGCCATCGCAATGCGTGTCCGCGGGCACGCAGTTGCTCAGGGGACTTTCTTCCGCGGTACAACCCCACACGCCGATGGAAACGCCGAGGCAGAGGGTGGCGGCGAGCGTTCGTCGGATATTTTTCAGGGAACCAATCATGAGCATTTTCTCCTTATGGAAAAGTCCGACGAATGTATTTCGGATTGTGTTGCAAAGGCAAGAGCGATAACGAGCAAATAGAATGCTCGACGCACAAAGCAGGATTTTGGCGCGAAATTCATTACGCAATATGCAATTGATGAATTTATCAGGGCCGGGAACGGAAGGCGTGTTCTCGATGATCTGGTCGGGCACATGGATGCCTCGGTTATGATGCCAAGACAAACGACGTCAACGGTATATCGGTCGGCGCATAGCGATTTACGCATAGCAAAATTCATCGATTTCAAATCACATTCCCGCGATACGCACACTACCGCTCCCGTATAGTCGGCATTCCAAGGAGGCTCCATGTCGAATCCCACGACTCTACGCAACATCGTCGGTCTTCCCAATCAACCGCATTCGTTGAGCGAATCTGCACTCATCCTCATCGATTGCCAAAACACGTACCGCAGCGGCCTCATGCAACTCGAGGGCGTCGAACCGGCGCTTGAAGAAGCTGCGCGTCTGCTTGCTCGCGCGCGGGCCAAAGGCACGCCCGTATTTCACATCATGCACGACGCCGGTCCGGGATCGCCTTATGACATTCGCGCGGAAATCGGCCAAATCGCCGATATCGTCGCTCCGCGTGAAGGCGAACCGGTCATTGTCAAAGCCTACCCGAGTTCCTTTGAACAAACGACATTGCACGAGCAGCTCCAGAAGATTGGCGCGAAAAACGTCGTCTTGGCCGGCTTCATGACGCATGTTTGCGTCAATTCGACAGCCCGCGCGGCATTCAATCGCGGTTATGGCACGACCGTCGTCGCCTCGGCCACGGCCACGCGCGCTTTGCCCGGCCCCGACGGTGATGTTTTACCTGCCAAAACCATTCACAATGCCGCCCTCGCGTCGCTCGCCGACCTTTTCGCCATTCTCGCTCCGACCCAGAACGACATCCACGATTGAGGCAACCTACATGCAGAACAAGAAAAAACACCACGCGTCCGCAGTTGCTCTTTTGTTCGCTTTTGCCGCCGTCTTCGCGGCCGGATGCGGCTGTGACGATGATGAATTCAATGGTGCCGATGCATGTCAGAAACTCGTCGACGCCGCCAATGGCGTACTCACGAGTTGCGGACAGCCGGCTGTCGCGGATACGGACGTATGCAGCTACAGCATCGGCGATTGTAACGTTTACCTCGGGTGTACACCGAAGGTCGATGTGAACGCCTGTGTCACGGCAATCAAGTCGCTGGATTGTGCGAGTGTGTCGGGCCGCTCGTACACTACTCTAAGCGAATGCAAGACCGTGCTCGACAATATTCAAACGGCGTGCTCACCGAGCAGCAGCAGCGACGACTGGGATTGACGTCGGATCTTCCAAATACGCACGTCTGCAAATTTCCAATTCGATACGCTTGCAACGAATCGGCACTTTGGGTTCATTGCATGATGCGTTCGGCAAAGTCGCATGCCGTTTATTTCGCCAAACACCTTGCCCGGTCCGTCCGTTCATGTAAAACCACGCGGATGGCCAAAACAAAGTCCGGGACGAGCCAGGTTCGTCCGAGTCGACAAGACAGCCCGCACGATGCGTTGTTTTACGGTGCATTCTCGATGCCCAAACATGCCGCGTCGGCGTTGAAAACCATCTTGACGAAAGCGTTGTGCCGCCGTATTCGTTGGGACAAACTCCGCAAAACTCCCGATACGTTTGTCAATCCCAAGCTCACCAAACGGTACAGCGACGTTTTGTACGAGGTGGAAATCGACGACGAAGATGCATTCATTTATATTTTATACGAGCACAAGAGCACTTCCGAACGTTGGACGCTGCTTCAATTGCTAGACTATATGGTGCGGATTTGGCAGGACTATTTACGCAAGCGAGACGAGGATTCCAGGGGGTCGTGTCGGTTACCCGTGATTTTGCCGGTGGTTTTGCATCATGGCGAAACGGGCTGGACGGCTCCACGGCGATTCAATGAATATTTTGGTAGGACGTCGTCGTCGGTACGAAAGCATGTCGTGAACTTCGAGGTGCTGCTGGATGACGTGGGCGCAGATCCTCCGGACAAACTCGTGAAACGGGAGCTGACGCCCGAGCTGAAGCTCATTCTGCTGGCGTTGCTCTTGGGACGAACGCCCGCAAGGTTTTTTGCGGAACTGGAAAAACGGCCGGAACTCTTGGCGGACGTGCGCCGCGGACCGGAGGAAGGGGTTGTTTTTTCGATGGTGATCGTGTATTTGGAACGAGCGGGCCGCATGCCCCAAGAGGATGTCATCATGGCGCTGCAAGACGTGTTGAAACTCGACCCGGCCGAGCAAATTATCTTCGCCCGCGAGTACTTGGCCGCACGCGCGGCGGAGCGTGGGCGAATCGAAGGCAAAATCGAAGGCAAAATCGAGGGCAAAATCGAGGGCAAAATCGAGGGACGAGTCGACGTGTTGTCCAAGCAATTGGAGCAGCGTTTTGGGCCTCTGTCCGAATCTGCTCGAAAGCGCCTGCAAACGGCCACGGGGACCGAATTGGACGCCATGACCTTGCGCGTCTTGAATGCAGTCTCTATCGATGAGGTCCTGGGCAAACCCAAACGAGCGCAAAAGTCTAAATCCATGCCGTGACACCCTCGCCAATTCGAACGAGCGGGCCGCATGCCCCAAGAGGATGTCATCATGGCGCTGCAAGACGTGTTGAAACTCGACCCGGCCGAGCAAATTATCTTCGCCCGCGAGTACTTGGCCGCACGCGCGGCGGAGCGTGGGCGAATCGAAGGCAAAATCGAAGGCAAAATCGAGGGCAAAATCGAGGGCAAAATCGAGGGACGAGTCGACGTGTTGTCCAAGCAATTGGAGCAGCGTTTTGGGCCTCTGTCCGAATCTGCTCGAAAGCGCCTGCAAACGGCCACGGGGACCGAATTGGACGCCATGACCTTGCGCGTCTTGAATGCAGTCTCCATCGATGAGGTCCTGGGCAAACCCAAACGAGCCCGGAAGTCAAAATCGATACCGTGACACGTTCGGACCTCTGGGTTTTGAGCCATCGGATATTGCAGCTATTCTTGAAAATCGCCCGAGTGCGGCGGGTGGGTTCCACGGCGTTTGTGCTACATGCCACGCGAATGCGCCTTCAATGACAATCCAATCGAGTGTCGGAGGTTTGCCCTCATGGGCCCGGGGTGTCATTTCAGCTTGATCCCACGCGCTATGCGCGTACCATGCCAAACATATTTCTTCATCGCTTCCAATGGTTTTACTCGGCCACCGCCTCACACTCCACCGTGCCGGTGATGAGCCCGGCTACGGGCTGCGTCAACGCAACGTCGCAAGATCTCACGTCATCGGAGTTTCCGACACCAACGTTTGGGCCTGTTCGTCGAAGACGACTTGCGGTAATCTCAATCAGGGCATTCAAGACCGCAACGATCCGGAACGATCTTCAACGGCGGAGAATGCTGCCGATACGAACACTATCCCTCATGCTCATCCGTGCGAGAACATCAGGGACCCGTCCGAAAAATGTTCCGCTCGGCATCCGGTGAGTGGCGTGCACACCAGCAAATGATTGGCGAAACGTGGGATCATGAGCGAGCTACAACCTGAATCCGTCGTCTCCGGGCCACAAGAATACCGCTTCATTCCGCCCGATCTGATTCAACTTCACCTGCGAGGGAGCTTTGACGGCCCGGAGGTGGAGGCGCATTTGGACTTCGTGCATCGTCACGCCGCTCGTTGCGGGGGGTGGGTTTATGCCCTCGCAGACCTGACGCAACTCGAACGGATCACCGAATCCGGTCGCCGGCGCCTCACACGGGTCGAAACCCCCTATCCGTACAAAGCGTGCGCGCTGCTCGGCGCCAGCTTTGCGACGCGTACCATTGCCAATATGATCGTGTCTGCGGGCAAAGCGCTCGCTCCGCAGTCGTTTCATTTTCCAGTCAAGTTCGTCAACACCTACGAGCAGGCCAATGCCTGGTTCGACGAATTGCATCGCAATGCCACGTAACCGCGTCGGCTGTGTTGGAACGAAATGAACGCAGATCCGCGGGCTCCGTGCGTCGGGCCAAGTTTATCGGAACGCCGCGTCGAATCGCCGATTAACGTCACCGTGCCGGTAGATGCATCCTCCATACTCGACAAACCAAATTCTCGTACCGCGCCAACCTATTTTAGTTAAGCTTCACAATGGTTTTACATGGCCGCTCACGGCGGCCGACGCCTTCGGCACTTCGGCCAGGGCGTGCCATCCACGAGCCATGGCTTGGTAGGAATTTCGATTCCGATATGCTCGCGAAGTCGTACGTATAGACAATCCAATCGAATGCCAGTTGTAACGGCTTGCCGCGGCGTGCTCGGGATGTCGTTCTGGGTTGAGCATACCGTGCCAAACGATTCACGACCACGTTGTATCGTGAGGACGTGGTTTGGCAAGAGATAAGTTTATCCGCGATGTGCTTTGGTCAACGGCAAAGCGAAACTCGCAATTCGCGTCTTTCGTCGGGAAATCTCAATCTGAATTTATTTCATTCCGCCCGCACGCTCATTGTAATATTTTTCGCATTGCGTGGCGATGGCTACAACTTGAGCGTTCGCGGCGGCATAGTCGGGACAAGCGTCCAGACCTTCATTTCTCGACTCGCACGAAATACGGGCTTGCTCCCGTTGCAGAAGGAAATGTTTTGCCATATCCGAATAACCGGCCGCAGCTGACGCATTATTGCCCGATGCACGAGCACACATTTCCGCAGTCTCGGGCCCAGGTTGTTTGCATTCGGCGAGACCGGGTAGCCGGCTGAAAGTACGCTGCATGCACGCGTCGTCATTCATTGTGCATCCGGCACACATAGGTGTTGTCGGCGCAGAGGTCTTACCCACTCCCGTACGAAGCACGCGTTCGTAACACTGATTCCATGCCCGCGCCCTGTCCGCGTGGATCGTAGCCGCTTGCTCAAAAACACGGAGCATGGCGTTACGGGTCGGCTCGTGTACCACTCCATTGTTCTTCAGGCACGCATCAACGTTTCCCTTGGCAATGGACATCCCGCCTCCGGTAATGTCAGCGTTTACCGTCGCGCACTGTTGATATGCGGTCCGATCCCGTTCGGTAATCGTCAGCTGGGAATTGGCATTTACCAAGCCCTCAATCTCAGGAGGGCAACCACAAGCAGCGAACACCGAATCGGCGGTCGCAGGGCAAGCACCATGCGGATCCACCGATCCCACACTTGCTCGGCTCTGGCTGCCCGCCGGACTCCCAGGGGTGGCAGGAGAGGTGTATGTAGAACCACACGCGGTAAGGGCAACAATGCCCAGAGCGAAAAATGCGGCGCGGAAGAAACGCAATCGTAAGTACATTTATCGCTGGAATTAGCATCATGCGCACGCCCCGTCCAGCACGAATTCGTAAATAAAGGGCGCGAATTCGGCACTGCAGTTCGAGCAAATTCGGACCCGATACGCATGCATCCAAATCGCTCCAAAACGACTGCACCACGACGTGAATCAAATGCCCATTCCGAAGCTCGACCGTCTCGAATCTATTTCAACCATGCCAAACCATTTTCCGACCCCACCTCGCTCATCCCAGCAGGCGCATCCGCCCTCCACCACCCACGCCTCCCCGCCAACCGCCCTCCCTCTTTCCTCGCCGCCCCCCCAAACCCCAGTTGCACCCGCAGCGCGAGGCGCGGACACTTCCCACGTGCTCCGTTTGCCCATCGTCGCGACACACGAACGCTCCCTCGAGACGTGCGTCTACTGCCCCAAACTCTGCCGCGCCGCGTGCCCCGTCTCCAACGCCGAAGCCAGCGAAACCGTCACGCCCTGGGGCAAAATGAGCATGACGTACTTCGCAGGACGCGGCGACATCCCTGTCGACGCCCAACACACGTCCACCGCGTGGGCCTGCACCAGCTGCTACGCGTGTCGCGAGAAGTGCGACCATCGCAACGAACCTGCCGCAGTCCTCGTCGATGCCCGCGCCGACTTCTTCGCCCGCGGCGCCGCTCCTCCCGAAGCCGTCGCCTCCGCCGCTCGAGCCTCCGTTCGCGACAAGGAAACCGCCGACGCCCTCGACGAGCTTGAAGCCGGCACCAGCCGAGACAAACCCGTCGCCGGCGTGCTCATCGGCTGCGGCTACACGCGCCTCGAGAAAAATGTCGCCAAAGATGCGCTGAACGTCGCCGCGAAACTCGCTCGCGGTCCCGTGCGCGCCATCCGCAGCTGCTGCGGTTTGTCCTCGCTCTACGCCGGCGATCGCGACGGTTTTCAAGCAGCCGCCACGCGCTTCGCCGCCGAAGCCGCATCGTACCCTCGCCTCATCGTCGTCGACCCCGGTTGCGCTCGCACCGTCATCCACGAGTACCCAAGGTTTGGCGTGACACTCGCCAAACCCGCCGAACTGCTGCTCGACCTCGCCTACGATGCCCGCAATCGCTTGGCCTCCCTCTCCGACCTCACCGGTCAACCCGTTCGTTGGCACGCCCCCTGCCAACTCGGTCGCGGCCTGGGTCGTCATGACGAACCCCGCATCATTCTCGAGAAAATCCTGGGGAAATCACCGGCGCGGTTCCTACGAGACGGAAAGGATTCCGAATGCAGCGGCGGCGGTGGCCTCTTGCCCGTTACGCGACCTGCAACATCGGCAGCGATTGCAGACGCGCGAATCGCCGAGCATCACGCACGTGGCGGAGGGTTGCTCGTGACGGCGTGTGCATCGAGTCTGCATCGATTCCGAACCCGCGGTGAACAAGCCGAAGACCTCGTGTCGCTGTTGGCCCGAGCGATCACGGGCTGACGGGCGATGGCGACAAACCCGAAGAAACGACGGCGAACCGTAGCGGGAAGGTTGCTTGCGAGTTACGTGCTCGTGCTGGTCGCGTCGACGATCACGGTGGCGTGGAGCGTGTTTGCGTTGCGTGATGCGGGCCGAGACGCGGCGTTATTGCGCAACGCGTACTTCCCGCTCGTGCGGCAAATCGACGACGCACTGGCCGATCAAAATTCGCTCAACTTGCAGCTCAACCATATCACGGCCGCGAAAAACCCCGGCGACGTGCGCGAGTGGATCGAGACGGCGCGACGCACGCGTCCCCTCACCTTCGCGAACATTCGCAAGACCGCCGAACGCGAGTTCAACAGCAGCGACGAGTCGATCCTCGCGTTTCGATCCGAAGTCATTCGCGAAGCGTCGTCCATCGAGAAGTTTCTGACGTCCGATCCCGAACTCTTCGGCAAGCTGTTTCAAGCGCTCGCGACGGGTGATCACGACGGCGCGGAGAAAGCGCGCGATGACGTCATCAAACACGAGACGGATGGAGCGCATCGTCTGCGAGAAATTCGCGCCCGTGTCGAAGAACGCATGGACGCACTCACGTCCGCAGCGAAACGTCGCGAATCACGCGCGATGCAGCTTTTGCTCGCTTTGTTTGGGCTCACATTGTTTGTGGGCATAGCAATTTCCATCTACGCGCGTCGTGTGCTCGCACCGCTCACGCGCGTGACCGAACGAGCCGAAGTCGTGGCGCGAGGTGACCTGACACCGCGAGAGATTGTCGCGACGAACGACGAAATCGGCGAGCTGGCAACGACGTTCGAAGGCATGGTCGCCGCGATTCTGCGGGCACGAAGTGAAGTCGTGAACGCAGAGCGACTCGCCGCGATCGGCAAGATGGCCGCGCACGTCACGCACGAGATTCGAAATCCTTTGAGCTCCATCGGTTTGAACTTGGAGCTGCTCGAAGAAGAAGTCGCGATGCGTGAGGACAAAGAAGCCTCGCAACTCGTCGGCGCGATCCGCGGCGAAGTCGAGCGTTTGTCCAAAATCGCCGAGCAATACCTGAGCATCGCGCGACGGCCCAAGCCGAACCTGGAACGAGAACGCGTCGAAGACTTAGTGCAAGAACTGCTGACGTTTGTCCGTCTGGAACTCGAACGCGGCAACGTGACGCATCGGGTGAACGTCGATGCGGACTTACCGGATGCGTTCGTGGACGAATCGTTGTTCCGTCAGGCGCTGTTGAACCTCGTGCGCAACGCGCGCGAAGCGATGTCGAAAGGCGGCGAGCTGGTGATCAACGTGCGCACGGCGAGTGACGGCGGGATTGATCTTTCGATCGAGGACACCGGGTCGGGCATTCCGGAGGAGTTACGCGCATCGATCTTCGATCCGTTTTTCACGACCAAGCAGCGCGGAACGGGCTTGGGTTTGGCGGTGACGCGCGACATCATCGAAGCGCATCAAGGAACGATTCGGTGCGAAGGACGCGAAGGTGGTGGAACGCGGTTTGCGATTCACTTGCCGAAGGCGGAGGGTGTGGCGAAGGCGGAAGTGAGCGCGGTGGTGGAGGATTGACGTGGAGCCTTCAGTGAGACAGCTCGTTTCGCATCTGCTCGAATATCTCATGCAGCCGTTTTTCTCGATGGAACCCCCGCTGCTCGATCAGGTCGAGTGCATGATGTACATCAACGATGTCGTCGGGACTCGCTTCGACCAGCAACGCGCGGATGTCGTCCCAATCCTGTGGTCGCGCGCGGTCATCGCGAGCCAGCACCTTGAGTGCGAGAAGGTGTGCCGTGCGGGCAACGGGCACTTCGACACCGGGCACAATCTCGAGCATTTCCGCGTCGTCGATGATCTCTTGTTCAATCCCTGACGATGCGAACAACAGGTCGAGAACGACGCCTCGCACTGCGATCGAGGATCTCTCCAGTCGAACCGTCGAGAGCCGTTTCGTCGCCGTCTGTTCCACAATCGCGAGCACTCGATATCCGAGCGACTGCAACGCAAAAATCAACGCTTCTGCGTCCACATCATCGTTCACTACAACGACTAGATCTACATCTCGAGTCGTACGGGGTTCTGCACGAGCACTGACCGCCAAACCTCCAATAAGCGCCCAGCGGCGTCCCATCGCTTCGAGATCTTTGGATGCCTGCAGCAACGTCGAAATGACCGGATTCATGGCGTTTGTCTTGGCCAAGTACCCGGAACTCCGTCAGCGTCACCGAATTCCGCGCCGGGTCGACGTCGTTGCCATGCATAAACGACCGCTTCGACCTCTTCACTCGACGCTTGCGGATGTTTGCGACGATAGTTCTGCCGCACCATTTCTTCAGCCAGCTCGTACAGCGCAAGCGCCATCTGGAAACGCTCGGCCGCACGTTGATTTCGTTCGCTGGGCATAGGGGAAGCCTAGGAGAAAGACGCTTCTACGGCAACGCCCCGCCGCCCCACGGAAGCAGGATCAGAAAGACAAACCCGAGCAGCACCAACATCAGAAGGCTCGTCACCAGGTACGTCGATCGCGGTGAACGCGCCGTGCTCCATCCGTCGCCGTAAAACTTTCCCTTCGAACGCGTGCGCAGCTTCTTCTGCACGCCACCCAAAAGCTCCGGCGCAACCGAACCCGGCGGAGGACGCAACGCGCGGCGCAAGATGTCGCGCATCTCCACTTCATCGAGCGGCACTTCGCCTTCTTCCGCCGATGTTTTCGCCCCGTTTGTCTTGTCCTCTTCGGCGAGCCATGCGTCCGCTTCGTTCGCCAAACGCTCGGCCTCTTCGTCGGTCACGTCATCACCGGTGCCCAACGGGTCTTGCGTCTCGTCCGACGCATTCGCTTCCAGCTCGTGCTTCGCGTCGTCGCCGCTCATGACTTCTTCTCGCCTTTGGGTTTGTCGCCGAGCTGCTTTTCCACCAGCGCCTTGAGCTGCGCGCGTCCCCGGAAAATGCGGCTCTTGACGGTTCCTTCAGCCAAACCCGTCAGTTGTCCGATCTCCTCGTACGACATGTCCTCCACGTCGCGCAGAATGAGCACCTCGCGAAAATCCGGATCGACCTTCTCGATCGCTCGCTTCACGATGTTCTCGAGCTGCATGCCTTCGAGCGCCGTGTCGGGTCGTTCGACGCGCGCCACCGTCACGCCTTTTCCGCTCTCCCCACCGAGACGTTCGGCCATGTCGTCGATGTCGTCTTGTTGTCCCGCTTTTCGGCGCGACAAGTACTTCATGCGGTTCTTCGACAAGTTCACCGCGATGCGGAAAATCCACGTGGAAAGCTTTGAGTCCCCACGAAATTGATCGATCGCTTTGAAGACCTGGACAAACACCTCTTGCGCCAAGTCTTCCGCTTCTTCGCGCCGCCCGATCATGCGATACACGAGCGCAAAAACGCGTCGTTCGTAGGCGATGACGAGCTCGTTGAAGGCCGACTCGTCACGGGCCACGAGACGCGCGACGAACCTTGCTTCCTCGGTCTCGTCGTCGCTCACGAAAAGCAGCTCCTTGCACGAGCTACGGTAGACGGCATCGCGACGAACACGCTAGCCACTTCGATCTTCGCGCTGATCACGTTGCTACACGCAGCGCTGAAAAAGCAGAGTTTGACGAACTTGGTTCCGACGCGTGGATTCGAACCACGATTAGAGGATTCAAAGTCCTCCGTCCTGCCCTTGGACGACGTCGGAATGTACCCGTTGGGGTCACGGGGGCGGCACCATAGCGCGAACTTTTTCGTTTCGCTACGGGGTGTTTCACTCAAAATCAATTCAGCGGCGTCCGCGGCGAAATCGAAACTGTCCGGCTTCTTTGTGTCGGCGAGATGACGAACTCACCGGCTCCACCGCTTTCGCCGCATCTTTTTCCATTCGCCGATGCGCAGCTTCGTCGACATGACGATTCGCTCGCTCCATCGCGCTGTACAGCTGCGCAGTCGCCACAGGCAACGCCGCCGCGGCCCGAGCTTGCGCGTCGAGACGTTGCGGGACGATCGTCAACAACGCTGCCGCAGCCACAGCCGCAACACCGCCGACGACCGCGCCCCATCGCCCGACGGACAAACCTCGCCAGCGGGAAACACGACTCGACTGCGCCGGAGAATCATCATTGGCGGCGTCTGTCGTTCCAAACCCGAGCGGCGTTCGTTCATGACCGCGCACGGACAAGAACGGCGTGGGCGTCGGAGCGACCGGCGGAGGCGCCAACGAGAGGGAATCCGTGAGCGCGTGGGCGAGTTCGGGGACGTCGGACACATGCTCCCAATTGTCCATCGCCAAATTCCACACGCGGCTCTTGGCGTTGAGATCACCCCGCGCCAGCGCGAGCCACAACTCGAACGTCGTCATCGCGACGATCTCGCCGTTTTGATCGACGCACCAATCCGGGGGAGGACGAGCCGGTTCGGGGCGAATCTCCGCGACATCGTGCAGCGAAGCCGGCGGAGCAGGTTTGTCCGCAGGCAATTCCGAGACGACCGGGAGATTGTCCCGTTGAAACGTCGCCTCGGGATAATCCGTCACGACGTCCAAAAACGTCGGTTCGTCGACGTCGATCTCGGTTTGTCCCCATGCAATCGGCTCGACCGGAGGCAAACTGACGTGTTCAGACGGGTCTTGAATGGACGACGACGCATTCGACGCCTGCATGAGACGCCCTTTCACGATGGAAGTAGGCCATTCACCGAAAACTCGACGAGGAGCTTTCGGCGGCGAGCCATTGAACAAGAGCGTCGGTATCAGAGGCGAAAAAGAAGGGCCAAGTTCTGTGCAAAAGTGCCCGGCACCTTTTGTTGGCGAGCTAGCTCACCTCAAAAGGTGCCTGGCACCTTTTCTTCGTCAAACCCCGCGGATCACTTCGCAGCCCATGTACGGACGCAGCACCTCGGGAACCACCACCGTTCCGTCGGCTTGCTGGTACTGCTCCAAAATCGCGATCACCGTGCGACCCACCGCGAGCGCCGAACCATTCAACGTGTGCAGCAGACGCGCTTTGCCCTTCGGCTCCGGTCGATACCGAATCTGCGCCCGCCGCGCCTGATAATCACCGAAGTTCGAGCAGCTCGAGATCTCTCGATACAGGTTTTGCCCGGGCAACCACACTTCGAGGTCGTAAGTTTTTTGCGACGCACCGCCCATATCGCCCGAGCACAAGAGCGATACGCGATAATGCAATCCCAGCCGTCGCAACACTTCCTCGGCATGACGCGTCAGCTTCTCGTGCTCTTCGTTCGACGTCTCCGGCGTCGTGAACCGCACGAGTTCCACTTTGTCAAACTGATGTTGCCGAATCAGCCCGCGCACGTCTTTGCCGTGGCTCCCCGCCTCCGCTCGAAAACACGGCGTGTAGGCCGTATACGCAACAGGGAGTTTGTCCGCTTCGAGGATCTCGTCGGCGTGCAGGTTTGTCACGGGCACTTCCGCGGTCGGAATCAAGTACAAATCGTAGGCTCGTTCCGGATCCGCCTTGTGCGTCTTGAAAAGATCCTCGGCAAACTTCGGCAATTGCCCCGTTCCGAAGAGCGCCGAGTCTTTCACGAGAAACGGCGGCAAAACCTCCGTATATCCATGCTCGCGCGTGTGCAAATCCAGCATGAAGCTGATGAGCGCCCGTTCGAGACGCGCGGCCGTCCCCATGAGCACGGTGAATCGAGCGCCCGACAACTTCGCCGCCCGCTCGAAATCCAAAATGCCGAGCGCCGTACCAATGTCCCAATGCGCTTTCGGCGTGAACGAATAGGTTGGTTTGTCGCCCCAAACGCGCACGACGACGTTGTCTTCTTCGCCTTTTCCTTCGGGAACCGAAGGATCGGGAATGTTCGGCAACATCGGCAGAATGTTCTGAATCGCCCCGAGCACATCGTTCAGCTGCTTTTCCGCTTCTTTGATCTCGCCGGACAGTTGTTTCAGCGCTTCGCGTTGTTCGGCAAACTCGGGCGACTTCTTGTCGGCTTTGGCCATTTTCTCATTGGCCTGATTGCGCAGAGCTTGCTTGGTTTCCAGGGCGGCGATGAGTTCGCGGCGTTTTGCACCGAGTTCCGCAATGGGAGCGAGCGTTTCGGCAGCAGCGGCCGATCGTCGCGCCAAACCGGCGCGAACTTCATCCAAGTGATCGACGACGTGACGGAGATCCAGCATGCGCGGGGTGTAGCCGAGGATTGAGCGGATGTCATCCTCTTTCGAGCCTTCATTACGGCCCTATTGCACCACGAAAATCTGCTGGCTCACCGTGCGACCGTCGGGCGCGTACACGGACAACCACGCGCGTGCGCTGTCGAAAATCGTAAACGGTACGTCCGTCAAGGCAATGGTCGCCGGTCCCAAAAACACCGACGGATTCAGTGGTTTGGTCAAAATCACGCCGCCTTTTTCACTTTCCACGATAAACGCCGCGCCCGTGAATTCACCGAGCGGGATCGATGGATTGCCGTCAATCCACAATTCCGGCCAACCACTGATCGTCTCCGAGCCGATGTACACGCCGCATTTGACGCAAATCGGATCCACCGGCTGAGGCCACACATCCGTCGTCGCCGCACGTGATTCCAAAACGCAATGCGGGATCTGCGCCGTGCAAATACCTTCTCCGGGCGGATCAATCGAGATGCGATCCGGCCGAGCCGCCAAAGCTTCGCGAACCGGATCGTTCCCCGGAGGGTTTTGCCCGACAACCGGCATCGCCGGTTCGGACAACCACGGTAATTCATTCATACACGCGATCCGCTCGCTATTATCACAGTTTTGGTCCCGGACAAACGGAATGGTCTTCGCTTCGCCAATCGCATTTTTCACGAGATCCGTCGCGACCGTGGGCAATTCGGAATACCAACGAACACCGATACGCGCAGCCGCGAGCGCTGCGCTCACGGACGTACCCGTGAGCACGGGAGGCACTTGTTCTTCACTGATCCATCCAATGCCTCCAAGCCCCAAAGCCACCGCTTCCGAACACGCTCCAGGCCGCGACAAAACCAGCGGTTGGCCCTGATAATCCACGCCGCCCACGCTCAGCAAATGGTCGGTCGGATCCATGGGCATCGCCGGGGTAAAGATGGAAGCCATCGCGCCCATGGCTTTGGCATCGACGACGGCTGCATAATCCATTTGAATTTGCGCCCATTCGGCCGTTCCCCACAACGACTGGCATAACGCATTGGTCGGAGCGATCGCTTTGTCCCAACGCGCCGGGCATAACATCCCCGTATGCTGATCGTCTCCACCGCTGCTATTGCCCGCCGCTGCGACATGCAATGCACCCAAACACGATGCGGCGACATACGCATCGTACATCGCCCGCACGGCACCATTGGCGAGATTTGGTTTTTCATCACAAACTTGGTTCATGGGCTCGTTATCGAATCCAAATGCGGAAACCACAAGCAAACGCAGCGGAACATCTTGAGCCAACATCGGCGTCAGCGCCGCCATACGCAGTTCGTCTCGGTACCGGCGCAGCTCGGACCACAATGCTTCGGTGACATCGCTCAAAAGACCAAAACTGCCGCCATTCGGATTGATCACCGGTCGCCCCGATTGCGGATCGATTTGCCGCGGCATTCCCAACGCCGTACGAACTTGAAATGGACACGACCCCGAATTGGAACAAGCCAAATTCTGCATCATCCACGATAACGTCAAACCATGTTGCGCACCCTGGGGCAAGGGCCACATCGGTGCTTCCGGCACGGTATCCAAAACAATCGCCCGCACGGCAACACCATCTTTGTTTGCTCCCAATGGCGCACCCGCGGCATTACGCAATTCATCACGCGCCCACGTCAAGATCGCGTCGGCGGACGCTTGCGCCGTCACGTACGTGCAATCGGGTAATGCACCTGCAGGCAGTGCTGCAAGATCCATCGGCGTCGGAGGAACGGCGGGGTTTGCCCAAGCATAACGACACGCGACGGCGCTGTTGATATCGGAGCCCGGCAAAGGCGCATCGACAAACCCGGCGATTGCAGCCGGACAGGTCCCCGGCGGATCGGCGTTGGGAGGGACAATCCAAAAGGGACAAATCCCCACCGGATATCCATTCTCGGGCGGCGCGGTAGGCATCCCACTGCAAGGATCCGGCGGAGGCGGAGGCGTTTTTACATCGTTACACCCGCTCATCGTCGAACCGACGAATGCAAATACGGACAAGCTTGCAATGGCTGCAAATCGAACTCTCACGATGCTCCTCCTTCGTATCAGATCCTCGACGCGAACCGCTACGCACTCAAAGCCTCAATCTGGACACCGGTGATTCGCGGATCGGGAAAAAAACTTGCATACGACGCAAAGTCGAATGTTTACGTAGCAGTATCAGCGCGAAAAAACTCGAAAAAGCCACCACGCTTTGGTCATCGGAACGGACGTAACGTCCTGTCGTCGCAGAGACTGCGTGGCCTTTCGTAACGCCGCAGCCAAGTCCAACGATTTTCCATTTACGTCGGCATAGAGACGACGAGCCAACCAACCGGAAAGTTCATCGTCAATGGTGTCCATCGCCGCCAAGACCTGACGCGCACCGCGCCACAAGAATGCTTGCGCGACGCCCATACCCTCGTCTTTCGCCGTTTCGCATCCCAATAACGCAATCGCCTCGGGAACGTGAGGCAACGCCAAAATATCACTTACGGCCAATGGTTCTCCGGCCAATTCGAGCGCCGCGTGGACGCCGTCACGACCTCGAAACGCCGCATGTCCGTCATAATGAAACATCCGCGTGCACGGATTGGCCAATTCCTCGATCACCGACGTTTTTCGCGCCGCACTTCCCGACAATTCGATCACTTCGGGATAAATGCGCGACAAACCTTCGCGCACGTACTTCGCCGATTCTTCCGCTCCCGCCAACGTCGCGCTCGGATCACGCACGATCAAGGCGCGCAAACTGCCGCTGCATGCGGGCGAAGGCACCTCGGGCCCGAGCATGCGATAACGAATTTGCGCTGCATCGGCCAAGACTTTGTTTTTCCACGGCAATGCATCCCAGGGAATACGTCGCAAGGGTCCCCATGCCGGAACTTCGATTTCCGAAGCCTGAGAAATAACCGCGGCAAAAGGTTCGAGCAAAACGCCCGCAAGCGTGTTCGTGGGCTTTTCCAACGTGGTGGTTTTGGCCTCGAGCCCTACGCTCGAAATACGTGCCATCGTGGCATTTCCTTTGGCGTCCAAAGAAAAACCCACCCAGCCGCTTTTGACGGGGTGATACACGAGACGCACGGCCGTCGAATTCGGCGACGTGAGCGATTCCGTCGATGGCGATGAACGTTTGGTTTCACTCGGTGTTTGACGATTGCGACGATAATCCGTTTGTTCTCCAAGTGGCGTGGTTTGCGTCGCGGTGAGCGTATGAAAAAAACGTCCCCAATTTCGTTCGGCTTCCACCGCTGCCCGGTGTATGGCCTCGGGTTTTTCCGGACTACCTTCCGCCAACTTCTCGGCAGGCTCGACTTCGTAATCCACGGATTCTCGGGCCCAACTTCGTTGCTGCTCAAAGAAACTCTCCCGCCCTTCCCCCAGCGGTACGAGACGACTCCAAGCATCCAACGCGTCATGCGCCTCGACAAACGCCTGGCGAGTCTCCGCGACGTCTCCCATTTTTCGTAATGCTCGCGCCCGACCCGCCGCCCAGCGAAAAACCAGCTCCGGCGACGAAGACGAGTCTTTTGCTTTGGCTCGTTTGTCCAGAACAGCCATTGCTTTACGCGGATCGCCGAGCAATGCGAGTTCAATGTCGAGCGCTTCGAGCCACGATGTCATCCGAACATCGGCGGGATCCTTCAGCTTCTGCGCTTCAGAAAAAAAAACCGCCGCTTTCGATGCTTCCCCCGCATGCACTTCCGCATAAGCTGCATTCACCAAGGCATTGACGAGCGACGCCGGACACTTTTCACGAGCTTCATCCACCGCCGTCTTCGACGCATCCCGCGCAAATTGCAATTCCTTTGATTCCGCGTCGGTCCCGCGCACGAGCGCCCACGCGGCGCTCGACTCGAGTTTTACACGTACACACGGATCCTCCACCGTGACGGCGTCCGCCAAGGTTTGTCGCGCCAGCACCTCGGCTTCGTCGACGCGACCCAAAGCCGCCAGCAATTCCGTACGCTGATTTCGCGCCGCCCGAAGACGATCCTGCAAATCCAATCGCGACGCAGACGTGAGCACCACGTCCAATTGCCGTAACGCTTCTTCGTACCGACCGGTTTCCAATGCCCAAACCGAACGATAATACGCTCCGTCGAGTCGACATTCGGGGCATTGCTCGTAGGTGCGACCATCGGCCCACAAGTGTTTTTGCGCCGCCGCAAAATCAAAATCCCGCGTGATCAGCATGAACGCCAGCAAATGCCGATCGTCCGCTTCATCTGAAAAACGCCCCGCCGCTCGCGATTGCGTGGCCGTCGTTTCCAATAAACGTTTCGCTTCGGCGACGTCTCCACAACGTCGCGCATGACGCGCTCGAATACGCGCCGCCGCCGGAGCATTCGCCGGTTGACGTTCGGCCGAATCGAGGAATTTCGACGCTTCTTCGCAAGCATTTTTTTGCAACGCCGCATAAGCCGATTTCAGATCCGGATCCTCGTGCACCGCTCGTAGGGGCAATTGAAATCGCGGCTCATTTTCGGCACCCAAAATATCGAGGCGCACCGCGGAAGCCGACGGCGTCATTCGAAATTGCGTTCCCGAGAGAACGTTTTTCCCGACAATGTCCGGCGCATGGTCTACGCCGACAAAACGCGCTCGCGCGTTTTCACCCGGCACCCAAAGACGCAACTCCGAATCGGCAGCGAATTCACACACGGGTCCGTGCGTCATTCCATAACAACCCGCCAGCTCGATCTCGGGAAGGGTCATGGTTCGCTGCGACAGTTCCCACCCGTCAAAAAGAACCGCCCGACGCAATTCGACGAACGAATTTGATGTTTCAGCCTTGGGGTTCAGCGCAATCGCTCGAATTTCATCATCGTTCGGCAAAACCGGCCCCACGAAGAACACCAGCGTCGCCGGACCATTGACTTGATTACCCAATGCCTGACGAGCCGGCGCATCAATGACAAAAACGCCTCCAGGCTCGACACGATACGCGATTTCGATGGGAATGACTTTCCCTTCGCGAAGGATCACCGCGCGTAATGCCGCTGCCGGTCCCGGGGCCTCGGGACGAATACGTACGACGAGCCGCGTCGAAGGCCGCAGACGTACCGGTCCTTCGGTGCGAATGTCCGATCCGCGTACTTCCGCGTCGCCCGTGATTTCAAACGAATACCGCAGGCTCGAACCGTTTGGCGGACGAAACACGACAAACAACAAAATGCCCGCCGCGACGGCCAATGCGGATCCGACGGCGGCCCAACGTCGCGCGGTAAATCGGGATGCCGCGGGGACGACATTGGAACGTGGACGCGATTTCAGCGTTTTGTCGATGATGTCTTCACGACGATCGCTCGGCAATGGCCGAAGCAGCGCCGGCAAGTCACCTTTGGCCGCCCGCAATTCGTCAGCAAATGCCGCGATTTGCGGATCTTTGGATGAATCCGGGACCTTTGGTTCCACGGGCGAGGTCATGCTTTGTCCTCGTTGAACATGTGGGGCTTCGAGTCGCCTTCGGCGCTCTTCGCCCCACGCCCCACCCCCGGAGAATGCATTGCGGCCGTCGACGTGGTCGTTGCTTTGGCCTCGGGATTGGACAACGCTTTTTTCACTTTTGCCTCCATGCGTTGAATTCGCTTGTAGGTCGCCTCCATGGAAAGCTGAATCCGAGCGGCAATTTCCACTCGGTCGATGTTCTCCAAATAAAGCCAACGGAAAAGCAGAACTTCGTCTTCGTCCAGAACGGCGAGAACGGCGGCAACCGTACGAGACAAACGCAACGCCGCTTCGGGTCCGCTGTCGGGCACGACATGCTCGTCCAAATCCGCTTCCGGCGTCGGTGGAGGATTTCTGCGGCTATGATCACGAATCCAACTTCGCGCCACTTCGAAGACGAACGCTTCGAGTGTCCCGCGTTGCGGTTCGTAATGGCGCAGTTTTTCCCAACCATTGCTGTAAAGGTGGGCAAATATTTCGTGAATGAGATCCTCTTTCTCGAAAAATAGTTTCGCTCGGCCAAACAAATACTTGGACACCGCCGCTTCGATCGTCGGCAGGAGCAACGTCTCCGAAAGTCTGCGCTCGGCAGCCGGATCCCCACGAAGGGCACGCTCCAGCAAGCCGAGCACCTGATTTTCAGACTTTGGCTGCGCCAACAAGGCCATTGGTCACATCGTTACTCTGCACGCGCCGATGTGTCAACTCGCCTGTGCTGTTTGTCCGACACGAGCCGGTCCGTCAAGACACCAAAAGCGATCATTTGCCGTCGGCACGCAATGTATATTCGAGTTTCCGGCCCAAGCCCTTGGGCGTCAGACGCACCGTAATGACGCTGCCCCGAACTTCCGACAACGAAAACGTCTTCGAATACGCTCCCGTTCCCGCCGGCACCGTTTCCGTGAACAAATCCGCACACTTGCCTTGCGCATCCAATTTGGAAATCTGAATCGACGTTTCGGCTTGTCCACCGCGTTTGTCGATCTTCAAGGTCATGTTGTCGTAATCGATCACCGGCACGGAGCTGACGAATCGCCGTTCACCCGGATTGACGACGGTTCCCTTGAGATCCGTGCCCAATGCAAGATCCCGCGGTCCAATCGTCGCCCAGGAATTCCCCACCATCGTGTTCCAAAAGTTCTTGGCATTCTCGAATAATTCTTCACGTTTGGCGATGCACTCTTTATCGTTTTTGCAGCCAAGTTGCTTCAGTTTGTCCTGGTGATTCTTCAAAATCTGCGCCGCCATGCTCGATCCGCCGCATTCTTGCGCCGCAACCGTCGGCACGACCGCCGCCGTCGAAAGTCCCAAAAATCCAGCACAAATAGCCACCTTGAGCGAACGGTTCATGTTCCCATCTCTCCTTTGCACGCGCTCGGTTACGCCTCGTAACCGCTTCCTCAGCGAGTGCGTTCTGTCCTGTGCTACGCAGTGGCTCGGCGCCCCTGGACAAGAGGCGCAAAAAAATGTTCGATTTTCTATTGTGTTTCAACGTACATATTCGAGGCGCAAAAAAAACGCGCCGACGAGATCGCTTCGAGACCTCACCGGCGCGTGGTTGTTCCAGACGAACAGCTCTTCGTCTCCGATCAGTTGTACGTGACCTTCGTGAAGGTCAATCCATCCGGTCCGCGATTGACGGATATCGAATCGCCGGATTTGAATTCGCCGCCCAAGATACGCCGCGCCAATTCGTCCTCAATGAGCCGCTGGATGGCCCGCTTGAGCGGACGCGCTCCATATTGCGGATCCCAGCCGCTCTCGATGATCGCCAGCTTCGCGCCGCTCGTCATGCTCAGCGTCAAACCTCGCCGCGCCAAACGCTTTTCAAAGTTCGTCAATTGGATATCGACGATCTTCTCGAGCTGCGTACGTTCGAGTTTCCGGAAGACCACGATATCGTCGAAGCGATTCAAGAATTCCGGCCGGAATTGCTTGCGCACCTCATCGAGCACCACGCGTTTCACCAATTCGGCTTTATCCGCAGCACTCAACGCTTCGCGATCCTCAACCGCCATGGCCGCTGCGGTGCCCAAATTCGACGTGAGAATCAAAATCGTGTTTTTGAAGTCCACGGTATGACCCTGCCCGTCCGTCAATCGACCGTCATCGAGCACCTGGAGCAATACGTTCCACACGTCCGGATGAGCTTTTTCGATTTCGTCGAAAAGCACCACCGTATACGGCCGACGACGCACAGGCTCGGTCAATTGACCACCTTCTTCATATCCGACATAACCCGGAGGCGCCCCGATGAGCCGCGCGACGGCATGCCGTTCGCCATATTCGCTCATATCGATACGCACCATGGCTTTTTCGTCGTCGAACAAGAATTCAGCGAGCGCTTTTGCCAATTCGGTTTTTCCAACGCCCGTCGGCCCGAGGAACATGAACGAACCAATCGGCCGTTTTTCTTCGCCCAGCCCCGCCCGAGAACGTCGAATTGCATTGGCCACCGAAACCAGCGCGTGATCCTGGCCCACGACGCGTTTGCGCAATTCATCCTCGAGCCGCAAAAGCTTCTGCATTTCGCTCTCGAGCATCTTCGACACGGGAATGCCGGTCCATTTCGACACGACATGCGCGATGTCTTCGTCGGTCACTTCTTCCTTCAAGTAACTGCCGGTCTCTTGGACCTTCACCAAATCCCCGCGCAAGGCCGTGAGTTTCTTTTCGGCGTCGGGAATTTTGCCGTAATGCACTTCGGCCGCTTTGCCCAAGTCTCCGCGGCGTTTGAATCCTTCTTCTTCGACACGCAAATCTTCGATCGCCTGCTTGGCTTTGCGAATCTCGGAAATGATCTCCTTTTCACGCATCCATTGCGCTCGCATCGTATCGCGCTTCGTCTGCAATTCCGCGATCTCGCGTTTCACTTCTTCGAGGCGCGCTTTGCTCGCTTTGTCCGATTCACGCTGCAGCGCCTGTTCCTCCATGCCGAGCTTCACCAATTGCCGCTCGACGTTGTCGATCGGCGTGGGCAAACTCTCGATCTCCATACGAATACGCGACGCCGCTTCGTCCACCAAATCAATGGCTTTGTCCGGCAAAAACCTCTCGGTTATGTACCGATTGGAGAGCATCGCCGCGGCCACGAGCGCCGCGTCTTGAATACGAATGCCGTGGTGAATTTCGTAACGTTCCTTCAATCCACGAAGAATGGCGATTGTATCTTCGACCGTCGGTTGACCGACGTAGACGGGTTGGAATCGCCGTTCGAGCGCCGCGTCTTTTTCGATACGTTTGCGGTATTCGTCCAAGGTTGTCGCGCCGATCGCTCGCAATTCGCCGCGCGCCAGCGCCGGCTTGAGCATATTGGCCGCGTCCATTGCGCCTTCGGCCGCGCCCGCGCCCACGAGCGTGTGCAGCTCGTCGATGAACAGAATGACTTTCCCTTGCGCGCCTTCGATTTCCTTCAGCACCGCCTTGAGCCGATCTTCGAATTCACCGCGGAACTTCGATCCGGCCACCATCGACGCCAAATCCAATGCGGCGAGGCGTTTGTCCTTTAATGACTCCGGCACATCGCCCGCGACGATTCTTTGCGCAATGCCTTCCACGATGGCGGTTTTACCGACGCCCGGTTCGCCGATCAATACGGGATTGTTTTTCGATCGCCGCGATAAGACTTGAATGACCCGACGAATTTCTTCATCGCGTCCAATGACCGGGTCGATTTTCCCGCGTTTGGCGAGTTCCGTAAGGTCACGCGTGTACTTCTCGAGCGCCTGGAACTTGCCTTCCGGATCACGATCGGTCACACGCTGGTTGCCGCGCACTTGCGCGAGCGCGCCGAGGAGTTTGTCGTAGGACAACCCGGCTTTCTCGAAAATTTGCGCCGAATCTTTGTCGGCCTTCAATGCGGCAAGAAGCAAGTGTTCGGTGGAAATGAAGTCGTCTTTCAGCGATTTCATTTCATCTTCGGCGCGTTGAATCACGGCGAGCGCCCGGCGTGAAAGGCTCGGTTCGGCTCCGCCGCTCACGCGCGGGTATCCATCGATTTTCGCGTCGATAGCTTGAAGAATAAACGCGCTATCGGCGCCGGCTTTGGCAAGAAGCGGAGCTCCGATGCCGTCCTCTTGCGCGAGGATCCCGCGCAAAAGATGCTCGGGATAAAGCTCCGGATTCCCCCTCCGGCTGGCAAAATCGATGGCCGCGCGAACTGCTTCCTGAGCTTTTGTGGTCATTCGGTCGATACGCATGGCCTGCATACTAAGACGTGATCTTTTGTTAGCAAGTCCCTTGCCAACAGTTGATCTCGTTCGTATGTCCGACACTTACGCGGTTGCGCGGATGCATTGGGTTTCACCCAAACCCACCCGGGGTTTGGGGCGAAGAGCGCCAAAGGCGACTCGAAGCCCAATGTTCAAAAAGGGCTGCGCACCCCGGAACCCGCGCAAGAGGCCGGCCCCTTGACCCTTGCATTGGTTTGTCCGCGCCGCGGTCAAACCAGAAGGCATCTCGTCATGTTCTATTTGGACGAACAGTTTTGCAGGCAGAGCGGGTGATTTTTCTTGCTGGACGGCAAGGTTGTGGTAGGGTGGGCGAATGGTTGCGAATCCGTCGATGATCTCGTACGTCACGTATGCTGAATTCGTGGCTCGCGAAGAAACGAGCCTGACGAAGCACGAGTGGCTCAATGGCGTCGTTTATGACATGGCAGGAGGAACACCTACGCACGCTCGGCTTGTTGCTACAGTCACAGGAATTCTATACAGACAACTTGCGGGCCGGCGGTGCACAGCATATTCGTCCGATTTACAGATTCGCGTCACAGCAACCGGGCTTGCAACTTATCCGGACGCGTCAGTTATTTGCGGGTCGATCATCCCGGACGTGGAAAATAAAAACGCTTCGACCAACCCTCGTGTGCTCGTCGAAGTTTTATCGGATTCGACCGAAGAATACGATCGTGGCGAGAAGTTCGCCCACTATCGGCGTATCCCGACACTCATGGAATACGTCTTGGTTTCGCAGAAAGAACCTTGCATTGAAGTCTTCCGCCGGACGAGCTCGGGCGATTGGAACGTCGAAAAAGCTTTGGCGGGGCAAACCATCGATTTACGCAGCATTGAATGCGCACTCGATGTGAACGAAGTCTACTCGGATCCGCTCGCGAATGAACAGCCCGTTGAATTATCGTCGCGAGCGCCCGAAAGCTAGCAGCCCGTTGAATTATCGTCGCGAGCGCCCGAAAGCTAGGGCGACTGAGCGAGGAATACGCAGGTATTTTGAGCGATGTCGGCCGACGATTTCGGGTGCGAGTAGATAAATCAACAGGCTGTTAAACCTGCGCCGCCAGCTTCAAACTTTGCTCCCACGTCTGCGCTCGCGCTTCGAACCGAGCCTTTTCCGACGGCACGCCGTAATGCCCCAGCATGTCTTCGTCTACGTTCGCGCTGTCGCCGATGATCTGCTGGGACAAACGATTTTCTTCCAAGGATCGTTTACGTTCCAAGCTCTCGCCCAGCGCATTGCGTACACGACGTCCGCCCGTCGACAGGCAGAAGGCTAGAATGTCCCGCGAAAGTTCCGCGTGACCCGCTTCGTCGCGCGCAATGGTTTGTTGCGCCAAACGAGTTGCCGCGTCGCGAATCTTCGCTCCGGATTGCTCGGCGCTCGTCGCCGCCGCGCCTTCTCCTACACAACCGTCCCAAAATGCTTCGGTCGCCAATCGTTCGAGCATTGCTTCGAGCGATGCGTCCGTTGCCGCAGGCGTTTTGGGCATCGCCGCTCGCATTTGAACGTCGGTTTGCGCATTGACGAGATTCGTACACAACGCCGTATGGACCGCTTCTTCACGCGCCGCCCGCAAGGCTGCGCGTACCAGGCTGTCCGGAGCGGATGCGCGGCGCAAGTCCCGAGCCAAAGCCAAAAATGCGGGAATCGACGCACACTCGGAGCTCGTCGCCCGTGCCCAGTGCATCATGATGCGTTGCCGCGTCGCTTCGTCGATACGTTGAGCCGAATGTGAACGTGACAAACGACGTTTTTGCATATCGAAGATAAGGTCCGCCGCCACGGGTTCCTCACAACCGTCCACGTGCAACGCTCGACCTTCAATGACCGTCGCTGCCGCAATGGTATAAAAAATCGTTCCACCGACCAACAGCGAACCGGCTACGATACCTGTCGTCAGCAAAGCTGTTTTACCCGCGGAGATATTGCGAGCTTGAACGTTTTTCAATTGCGACAGATCAATCTCGACGCGTGAACCGTCACTGTCGATGCCGGAAAAATTCGGACCATCCACTGAAATCGATTTGAAACTATGTTCTCGCGTCGCCCCATCGACCCGATGAAAGGTCAGCTTCGTGCTGCTCGTAAATTCCACTTCCTGCATGTCCGCGCTACGCATCGTCACCGCATCGCCATCGCGAAACATATTCAGCCCGACAACCCCCTGAGGCGTCAGATCCCACGTCGAGTAACAACCCGCCGTCGTCGTTGCCGCAGAAACCAGCGTGACCAGAGCAAGCGTCGAAGATGATTTCATTTTCTGATCTCGCACGCATTTTTTGCGTTCGTCAAGGGAGAATCGCTTCGCCCGGGAAGAGAAAATGATGGCGCTCATTGTCGCGTTGCAGCATCCCGAATCACCCTGACATCAAAATGGTCCGGCTTCGCGAATCACTTACAACGTTCTATTCGGACGAACTGTCGACTGCGCCGATCCTACGGAAATGGTCGATTTGCGCTTGCACACGCATGGGCTCTTGCGCTACTGTGGGCGCATGTCCAGCAGCGTGGCGCCCAAGCCGTACATGACCTACGCGGATTTCGTCGCCTTCGAGGCCGCGAGCGACACTCGGCACGAGTGGCTCGACGGGATCATTTACGACATGTCCGGGGGAACCATAACACATGCGGGACTCAAAGTTGCCGTGAGTGGGGAACTTCGGAACCTGCTTCTTGGAAAACGATGTCGGGTTTTCGATGCCGACTTGGCCGTTCGGGTCCTTGCAACTGGGCTGTTCACGTATCCCGATGCAAGTGTCGTTTGCACCAAACCCGAAATGGACCCCGAAAACAAAAACGCGTTGACAAACCCGCGCGTGCTTGTCGAGGTCTTGTCCGATTCCACGGAATCCTACGATCGTGGCCAAAAGTTCGCGCATTACCAACGTATCCCGTCACTCAAAGAATACGTCTTGGTCTCGCAACATGAGCCCTGCATTGAAGTGTACCGACAAACGTCTCCCGGAAAATGGGAAATGGTGGAAAAAGCCGGCGCGGGACAAACTGCACACCTCGTGAATCTCGAATGCGAGCTCGATGTGGATCGAGTCTATTACGATCCGCTCGCGGCGTGATCAGCTCTCAATCCTCTGGTTGAACATTTGGGGCTTCGAGTCGCCCGCGGCGCTCTACGCTCCAATCCCCACTTCGACTTCCTTCGCATTTACGACCCGGACCAATTCTTTCGGATCGATTCCCACCAAAAACCCGCGCCTGCCGCCATTGATGTATATCTTAGGCAAACCCAACACGGTCCGCTCCACAAAAATCGGCATTGGTTTCCTCAAGCCAAACGGGCTTGTCCCGCCAACCTGATATCCACTGTGCCTCTCCGCCACATCCGGCTTACACGGCTCGACGCGCTTTTTTCCGATTTGTCGCGCCAAGTTTTTCGTGGATACCTCTCGATCTCCGTGCATCAAAATGATCAGCGGCTTTTTGTCCTCGTCCTCCATCACCAACGTCTTGACGACGTCGTGTTCGGACACGCCGAGCTTCGCCGATGAAACGCGAGTGCCTCCACGCTCTTCGTAATCGTACGGATGCTCGGAAAAGGTTACGCCGTGTTTCTTGAGAAAAACCGTCGCGGGTGTCTCGGATACCTTGGCCATGAATCACCATGACGTAAATGCAATACGGGAAGGGCATGACACCCCTCCCGCATTTCGTGGAATCGAACGCTACGTGATGCGCTAGATATCCAGGTTCTTCACGTGCAGCGCGTTCGTTTCAATGAAGCGCCGTCGTTCGTCGACCTGTTCGCCCATGAGAATCGCAAACAATCGGCCTGCTTCGGCTTCGTCGTCGATTTTCACCTGGCGCAACGTGCGTACGTCCGGGTTCATCGTCGTTTCCCAAAGCTCTTCGGCGTTCATTTCACCGAGACCTTTGTAGCGGCTGATCGCAATGCCCTTCTTGCCGCGTTCTTCGAGGTATTCGATCAATGCTTCGCTGTTCTCGAGCGTCCGATCATCATTACCACGCAAAACCGCAACCCAAGGCCCTTCGCCGGCCATGTCGGCGAGCGTCAATTCAATGCCGAGCGCCTCTTGATATTCCGGCAATCCCAGCAAGTCCCAATCCAAAATGCTGGTCCGTGCACCCGCACCCGGACGAGGCACCACTTCAATGCGATGCGCTCCATGCTCGGGGTCCACTTGCGCCGTCACCTTGAGCGGCATCATGTCCGGATATCGTTTTTCCAAGTACGTCCGCAGCTTGGCGCTCGCCGCTTCCACTTTCCCCGCATCACGCAGATCCGCCTGCGCCAGTTTGGCCGAGCGAATCAACGACGCGACGATACGCGCATCGCAACGTTTGTCGAGGTTACCCGCGACCACGCGGAAGCGACGCAATCGTTGCGACAACATGCGCAATGGTTCACCCGACACCGGCGCTCGGTCCCGCTTTTCGGTAAACAGCGCCAATTCCTCGACCGCATTGCCGACCAAGTAATCGTCGAGCGCCGGTTGATCCTTGAGGTACATGTCTTTTTTGCCTTTGCGCACGCGGTACAGCGGCGGCTGCGCAATGTACAAATGACCC
>CAYSYX010000037.1:0-11314 GCA_964435055.1 uncultured Polyangium sp.
ACATTTACCACAACACGAATCGGCTCAACGTGTATCGTTCGTCCACGGAAAACGACGAATTGACGGCGGAGGCGGAGAAGAAGCTTTTGCCATTCGAAAACGTTCCGCAGCCTCGTATTGTCGCCGTATCCTTGGACGTGGCGCTTTTTCCGCGCGAGGCTCGGGCATTGACCACAGGTCATTACGATTTGGAAAACCGCACGAAAGAGCCCATTGATACCTTGCATGTTCGGTGGAGTGAACCATCTCGCCTTGACAAACTCGAAATCGAAGGAGGAGCGACGCTCAAAGAGGAGTGGCCGCTTTTTCGTTATCGCATTTACTCGCTGAACAAGCCCATGGCGTCGGGGGAGCGGCGGAGGGTCGAATTCGCTACGACATTGGAAGAAAAAGGTTTTCCGAACAGCGCTCCGTTCACTCGAATCGTGGAGAATGGCACGTTCCTCAACAACGAAGAGATTGCTCCGCGGATCGGAATGTCGCGTGATGGATTGCTGGTCGATCGGGCCAAGCGGCGAAAATATGGTTTGCCCCCGGATGTGCGTCCGGCGAAACTGGAGGACGATTCTGCACGCGCGCGTAATGTCTTGCGTGTCGATAGTGATTGGGTCCGAGCCGAATTGACGGTGACGAGCGATGCGGATCAAATCATCGTGGCGCCCGGCACGCTGAAAAGTGAAGTGGTGAATGGGAATCGCAAAACCGCTCGATTCGAGCCGGAGACACCCATCAATCACTTCTTCTCGATTCAGTCGGGTCGTTATGCGGTGAAAAAGAGCTCCATGGGCGATATCGACCTTGCGGTCTATTATCACCCCGACCATCCCTACAACGTGGACCGAATGCTCGACGCGATGAAGGTTTCGCTGGAGTTATTCGGGAAAGAGTTTTCGCCGTATCAGTTTCACCAGGCCCGGGTACTCGAGTTTCCGGCGTATGCGGATTTTGCGCAATCGTTCGCGAATACGATTCCGTATTCGGAGAGCCTCGGGTTTTTGCATCGGCACGAGGATCCTGAAAAAATCGATATGGTCACGTACGTGACGGCGCACGAGATTGGTCATCAATGGTGGGGACATCAAATCGTATCGAGCAATCAGCAGGGGGCGACCATGCTGATCGAGAGTTTCGCTCAATATTCGGCATTGCTCGTGATGGAGAGAATGTACGGGCGGGAAGGAATGCGGCGATTCTTGAAATACGAGCTCGATCGGTATTTGCGTTCGCGCGGGACGGAGGTCCTGGAAGAATTGCCGCTCGCCCGCGTCGAGAACCAGACGTACATCCATTACCAAAAGGGCTCGTTGGTGATGTATTGGCTCAAGGAAGTCGTCGGCGCGGAGGTCGTCAATCGGTCGCTGCGCAAATTGCTGCAAGAGTTTGCGTTTCGACCGGCGCCTTATCCGAATCCGCGCGATTTCTTGCGCATTTTGCGCGCGGAAGCCGGCGCGGCCCATGAAACACTGATTGCCGACTCGTTCGAAAACATCACGCTCTATGACGTCAAGACGACGCAAGTTCAGGCTACGCGGCGTCCTGATGGCAAATACGACGTGAACCTTGAAATCGAGGCGAAAAAGTTTTATGCGGATGGCCTGGGCAAAGAGTCCGAAGCGCCCCTCGACGAAGTATTCGATATCGGCGTTTTCGCGGCTGAACCCGGCAAGGGTGACTTTTCGGCGAAGTCGGTGTTGTTGTTCGAAAAGCGAAACATTCGGTCGGGTACGCAGACGTTGACGATGACGGTCGATCAGGAGCCGAAGTTTGCCGGAGCGGATCCGTACAACGCGAGGATCGATCGGAATTCGGACGATAACTTGAAAGAAGTGAAAGCCGGGCTGTGAGGTCGGTCATTTCGTTTGGCGCGGCATGGACATGGCAGGCATCGAAGCTGTGAAGCAATGCGACAAATGATTGCGCAATCAAAAGCGCAATCGTTCAGTATCCCGTAAACCGTGCTTCCACGGCCTTTCGATCGGCCGGCCCGAAGTGCCCCGTGAAGAATGTTTGCATGGGGCCCATGGCCAACAAGGCGCGAATGTCCGCATCGTTGTCCGCGATGTCGCACATATACAGATGCCGCTCGGCCGAAAAGTCAATAATGGATCCGCGGAACAAATCTCCCACGAAGGCCGCGTTCGGAATGAGCACGACCAGCGACCCTTTGGTATGTCCGGGCAATGGAACGATCTCGCCCGTCACGCCGCCGACTTCGGCGAGTGATTTTCGCGCATCAATCCAAATGTCTGCGGTCGTGGACGCATAAGTCGTTGCCTGATCGGTATCGATGCGCAAGCCGGCAATGGCATCGGTGGCGCAAAGGTGGTCCATTTTGCCGGTAAGCAGCATTTCGCGATCGCCCGCGCCGGCGACGAGGGGCACGCCGTATTTTTCTTTGAAATGCTTGGCACCTCCCGCGTGATCCGCATGTCCGTGCGTGAGAATGAGCGCTCGAATGTGCTTCGGATCGAAACCCGCTGCGTGAATATCGTTGTCGAGGTCCGCGGCATTTCTGTCCAGTCCCGAATCGACGAGGACCATGGCATCGCCTTGCACGAGTAAATACGAATTGGCGTGCTCGCGGCGAAATGTATGCACGGAAATCGCATCGACTTGGGCTATGTCGTGCCGTGTGGCGCAACCGACGACGAGAAATGCGAAAAGCAGGGTCAGGGCGTGCAGTCGAGGAAGCATGGGTGAACGCTTTCGTATCATGATTTGCACAAAGCGGGGCGAAAAAGGTGGTCGATTTTGAATGCTTGGATCATTTCGGAACGATGGTCTTTGATCCGGAGCTCAAGCCGTCGTTTTTCCAGCAAAACTTGTCGACCAAGACCACCGGATCCATTGCGTTCAACGGATCCACTTTGCCAAAGACCCATCCGTCGATGGCTCGGCCGTCGCGGCGAATGCGCAAACGAACGAAATGTTTGTATCCCGGATGCGCCAAGGCGCTGAAGGCTTGATGTTGTTCGATGCCGAAGAGGGTGAGCGCCGTCAAGTATGCACCGAAAATAAACGTGGCGCCGAACGTCGCCACGATGATGCCGAACCATTCTTCGAAAGCCAGAATGCGCAATTTACGCGCCGTGACAAACGATAAGGCGTAATCCAACGGCTGTTGCAGGAGAAGAGGCAAAAAGCCCATCGCAAATCCGGCCAACAAAGCCAAAGGGAAAATGCCCCAGGATTTGTTGCGAAATCCTGCAAGTAAACGACAAACGATCGTCAAGACAATCGAAATGACAATCAATGCGCCTACCCAGGACAAACGCGTCGCCCGTTCCAGCGCAAAACCGATTCCATACAATGCTCCAACTGCCAAATGCACCAAATACCCGGACCGACCTAGGGCCATTTCGAGCGGAATTTGGGCCGCGAGCGCCAAGGATGCTTTGGGACCGGGAAATTCGGCGACCGGCGGCGTCAATCCATTTCGCGCCATTCGTGCCGGATGCAAAAAAGCCCCCCCACCACCTGCCGTAACGTGATCGCTATTGCCCACACGTTCCCGCACGTAGTGATGCGTATCACCGGAAAGAACGAGCAGACCGTCGTCTTCGAGGCGCAAGTGCAGAGCATCGACGATGTGTTGTCCCGCGGGGTTTGTCTCAAGAAACGCACGTACGGGATCCGCCAGACAAAGCACGACGCCGCGACCTTCTTCGCGTTGTTGAGCGAAAAACGCGCGCTGTTCGAAGTCGACTTCGCGAAGTTGTCGATCCGCACCCCAGAGATCCAGCTTCGGCGCGAGGCGCACGCAGAAGTAACTTGCATCTTGGATCGTCGTATAACCGTTGAGTGGAAGGATCGATCGTTTGGACACAAAACGACCGATGCGGAAGGCTTCGACCCATTGCACGAGGTGTTGGATTTCGGCAAACCTTACGACTTCGTTGGGTTTGTCCGGACCTGCCGCGTCGACGGTGCCGCGTCGCGATCGAAACATGCGGCCGAATCCATCGAGACCTCCGTACCAATCGTGATTGCCGGGAATTCCGATGAGCACGCGGGGGCGGCCGTCGCGAGCTTCGGCGAGAGCCCGGGCAAACGGCACGATCACGCGATTGTTGATCTCGAGTTCGGTGGCGACGGGATACGCCGTGTCACCGCCGAAGACCAGCAGATCGCCGCGAGGAAGGTAGAGTTTTCGGCTTGGATCCAGCGGATCATCGACATCGTACGTCGAGAACAACATGCGGGCGACCGCTTCGGCGACATCGGCATCGTCTCCGGTATCGGCGATGAAATCGATCCAGACGTCGCGTTCGAGACCTTCTGTCAAGGAGTCGGCGTGGGTTTTTCCTCCTAGAACAGCGAGGGCGCGTTGCGTGAGTTCTTCGGGGGGATTCGGGCGCATCCAGGCGCGACTGTCGATGTCTTCCGTCGCGATGACGCTCGCTGCGAGATGCCAAAGATGACCCCAGAACGACTTGACGCTGAACCAAGCGACGGCTCGTGGATATGCCATGCCGCGCGTGAACAAGAGCTTGGGTTCGTCGGGGGGAGCCGGCGCGGGTGAAATGGGCTCGTCCGGAACGCGCGATTGCGAGGGTCTTGGGAGAATCAGGTCGGAAATTGGCATTGTCGATTTGCTCTTGCCACAATGGGCTCGACTTCGTGCAAACTCTATCCGCCGGGAACGTTACCCGGTAGAGCCGGGCGATCGCCACGACGCAAAACGTTCGGAGTTCTTTGTTCGAGGAAAACCGGTTCCGAAGCCATGATGAAGGAGATCAGGATGAAACATCTCGTGCGGTTCGCGGCCGTCGTCGCGTTCGTGGGTATGTGGGGCTGCAGTGAAAGCAAGCCGGAAGGAACGGCGACACCCGAGGCCAAACCATCGGCGACGACGCCCGCGCCGAGTGCTGCTGCGGCGAAGCCGGAACCTCCGAAGGCCGAACCGAGCGCGCCTGCGCCTGCGGAATCGGCTCCCGCGCCGGCCCCATCGGCGAGCGCGGCTGCGGAGCCTACGCCGGCGACGAGTTCGTCCGCGGCGGCGGCGACGGGACCCAAGACGTTCGATTGCGGTGCCAAGGGTCAAAAGGCGTGTCCGATGCAGGGCTGGATGAAGGGCGTGATGGGCCCGCACACGTCGGCCGGCGATGCGGAAAAAATGGCGAAGGATTTGGCGTACATCGCGGCCAAACCCCCGCCGGGCATGGGCAGCTGGGTATCCATTGCCAACGACGGCGCGGCGAAAGCCAAAGCCGGCGATATCGACGGCGCCAAGGCTTCGTGCAAGAAGTGCCACGACCTTTACAAGGACAAGTACAAGAACACCATGCGCGACAGGCCGTGGTGATTCTCGTCCTGCCGAACAGATAAACGAATTGTCGGTCCTTCCCGTTGCATTGGTTTGACCTACAGAACCAATCCTGAAATTACCCGCCGTGACAGCTTTGTCTCGAGGTTTCGCGCTCGGCGCGTTCCTGCGCCCGACGGTTGAAGCTGTTGCCCGCGTCCACCATACGCGGGAGGTGTACGATAAGACGAACGTATGCCCGGACGAACGTATGCCCGGACGAACGTATGCCCGGACGAACGTATGCTTGGACGAACTACGTGGGCGTCAAGAAAAACGAAATTTGTCTTGGCACAACCAGCCTGATAGGTCATGGTGGGGGCGATGTCGAAGACGGACCGAGCGTTTCGGACACTTGCGAAGTCGCAACCGGAGAACATAGCCGAGTTGTTACGGATACTTACGCCGCATCGTTTACCTACGGGGGCGAGTTTTACGCCGGACGATTTGGCTCCGACGCAGGTGGACGCATTGCCGCAGGCATTGGATGCGGATTGTGTCGCGCGCGTGGGTGAGGACGAGACGCAGCACATCGAGTTTCAGGGATACGGGGACAAGAGTTTTTCCGAGCGTTGTGTTTGGTATCATGTGGGGCTGGCGTTATTGTACCGGGGAAAACGCCGCGTGCGCACGACGGCGATTTGGCTCGTTCCGTTGCCGCGTGGCGAGTCCCGCAACGTGATGCGCCACAACGACATCAGCGTGCGAGTCAAGTCCATTGTTTTACCCAAGGTACCGGCCGCCAAACTCTTGGCCAATCCGAAGACGGCGTGTTTTGCTTCGGGGGCAAACGCCGGGGTTTGGTCGGACAAAGAATTGTGTTTGCGGGTTGCGGCATCTTTGCGGGCGAGCAACGCGAGCTGGTCGGAACGACACGTTGCGGTGGTTGCGGCGCTGTCGCAGCGGAGGTATGAAGAGATGGTGAGCGCAATGGAAGTGATGCAATTGGAACCGGTCGTCATCGAGGATTTGGTCAAATTTGGCGAAGATCGGGGGTTCGAACGGGGAGTCGAACAAGGGCTCGAACAAGGGCTCGAACAAGGGCTCGAACAAGGCGCATCAGACGAACGTTTATTCATCGTCAAACAAAAGCTGGGGCGTCCTCTCACGGCGACCGAGGAGGCGAGGTTGGCGGCCATGCCCAGGGAACGCGTGTACGAAATGTTGTTTCAAGCTTCGCAACGCGTGTTCGAGGAATGGTTGGCCGCCGGCGCCCCGAAGTGACTGGTAACAGTACACGACAAACACCTCGTCACAAACCGTTCCTCCGACAAACACGTCCCCGACAAACTTGATGGCTCTGACATCGTCATCGAGTCCGAAGCACAACGAGCTCGCATCGATGCTCTTGTGAAGAAGATACAAAAAGTCCTCGAAAGGCCATTGACACCGCTCCGGAATTGTGGACGAAAGAAGCACCGCCGTGTCCACGCAAAACGCTTCTTCAGCTCGTCGCCCCGTTCCCGCGCCTTCCGCCACGCCCGCGGCTGACGGTCGAACAATGTCCGCCGCTCCGGCGAATCCGAAGGGACGAGGTCGTCCGAAAGGTCCGTTCACGCAGCATCGGCGCCTCGACAATCTGCGCGCGCTTCTGCAGAAGCATCCCAAAGGTTTGACCATCTACGAGCTGGCGACGGAACTGCAAGTCACGCCTCGTTCGATGCGCCGTTATCTTGCCGAGGTTCGACGCGATTTGGACCTTGTTTGCACCGCGGCAAAACCCGGTGGCGTGCGTCTTTGGCGTCTTGCGCCGGGGGAAGCTCCGCGTCGCGTGGAAGTGCGTCGTACGCAAGCGTATGCGCTGCTCGCTGCGCGTCGTCTGTTCGAGCCGATGCGTGGGTCGACGTTGTACGAAGAAATCGATCTCGCCGCTCAGCAGCTGCTCGGCGTTGCGCGTCGTCCCGGACGAGGCCCCAATGCCGGTGTCGCGGATGCTCGTCTGGAAGAACGTTTCTTGTATTTGCCGTTTGCCCCGAAAGACTACCAAGCGCATACCGAGGCGCTCGACGATATTTTCCAAGCGGTCGCCGATTTACGCCCGCTCACGTGTCGATATCGGCGGGCGCGTGACGGTCGCGAAGAAAAAGTGACGATTGAGCCGTACGCCATGGTGCTTTACAAAGACGCCATTTATTGCGTCGGATTGCATCGAGGTCGCGGGGATATTCGTACATTTTTGCTCGATCGTATGCGGGACACGGAAACGGCGACGACGGAGCGTTTCAATTTGCCCGCGGATTTTCGCGTCGAGGATTACTTCCAAGGCACCTTCGGTATTTGGTCGGGTGGGGCTGCCAAACGTGTCGTGATCGATTTCAGTCCGAAAGTCGCCGAATACGTGAGCACCCGCAAAGTTCACCCTTCGCAAGTCATTGAGGAATTACAAGGCGGCGGCGTCCGTTTGACGCTCGACATTGCGGACATGACGGAACTCACGTCGTGGATTTTGGGGTTTGGCGAAACGGCACGCGTCGTGGAACCCGAAGACTTGGCGCAACGGGTGCAGAACGAATTGCAAAATGCGCTGGCGAATTATCAAACGCCGGTGACGGCGCCGAAGCTGAAGAAGAAGTAGTCTCGTTCGGTACACCATTCGCCTCGATTGGTGTAGACTCTTCACGTGCCCGACCTCGTTCCCTGGCCCATTCGCCACCCGTCGCTCGCGCTTCTCGCGCTGTTTGTCTTTCTTGTTGTGGTTTTCTCGTTTGTCTGGGCAATCTACCTCCGTTATCGCCTGCGGCGCCGCGCCGCTTCGGAGCTGCGGTTCCTCGACGAACCTTCGCTGCACAACGCCAAAGCCAAAGATGAAGCCTTGGCCGTCGTCCGCGGGCGCCTCGTGGGCGTTCGTAATGGCAAACCCGTTCCCGTAGGCACGGTGGTGCTCGATGCCGTGGGGATGAAACCCGTTTCGAGTGATTGCGCATTGAGTCTCGAGCGTCCGCAGGGGCGCATTTTGCTCCTCGGGCCTTTTTCCGTGCTTGCCGGGTCGTCCGAAGGTTTTCCCGTGGGCCTTGGACGGCGCGTATTGCATGCGGGCGATGAAGTCGTCATCGGTGGTCGCTGGGCTGTTGAGCAGGCCGGTACGACCAATTATCGCGACGTCGCGACGTTGGAGAGCATTCTGCCGAGCCTCGACAACCTCGAATTGGCTTACGCGGGACCTCCGAAAGCCTTGGGTTTGGCGGAGTGGGCCGTGGCTCGAGGAATGGGTTGGGGGGCGTTTTTCTGGGCTTTTGCATTAACGGTCGGCGCCGTTGGCGCGCTCGATGGAGCGCGTGCGGCGATATCTGAACGCAATAAAATTCGTTTGGCGAGTTTTGCGTATCTTTCTCCTTTTTTGCGTTCGAATGTAGGGACGTTTTTGCACGACCAAGCCGGACGATGGGTTTCTCGTGAAGCCGATCTCAGCGAACAATGGGCGGCGATTGAATCGCATCTCGACGAAAATCATGAATGCTTGGGGGCGCTCGACAGTTTGCGTATCGGAGGCAAACTCGAAGATGAAGCTCGTATTGGTGTCATCTGCGGAGGCGTTTCCTCCAAACGTCGAGCGGCAGACGCGTATGTGCATCTCGGGGAATTTGCCAAGGCGTCCGAAGTTTTACGAGACGCACCACCCTCGAAGGAAACCATTCGGTGGTCGCCGGATCAGAGACTCGATATGCGCGTGGCGCTCATGACCGGCGATTTCATGAATGCGGCGAAATTGCTCCAAACGTACGGGCATCCGTCTTTTTCGCCCATCATTCAATCGTGTGTCGTCATGGCGCTCGAGGCGCGCGGCGGTTCGTTTCTTGCCCGGGAACGATTGGCGTCCAAAGCGGAAGCGCATTGGACGTGTGCTTTGCTTCAAGCCGATCTGCTCGATGGGGAAAAACGCACGACGTTTTTGCGAAATCTGCCCAAAGAATTGCGACGAGAACGAGCCAAAGAGTTTTTTCGGGCGCTGCAATTGGAAGTCAATCCCGAAGGTTTTCCAGATCCTCCGGAAGACGAATCGGTTGAACACAAAAAAGGGGAAAAAATTCTTTTTCAATTCGAGCGAAGCTCGGACAAACACAGCATTCCCGCGTATGAAGAGCGACCGGTGTTGGATGCGCCCATGAATACGCGCGGTCTGGGATATCTTCGCGCCGTTGAACTTTCCGCGCTCGAAAGATTGGACAAGCGCGAGGATCGTGCGGCGCTTTGGTTTCATGCGGCGACGTTGCGCATCCAAATGGGAAGCTTTTTCGCGGCGACCGGCGATGAAACGAAATGTTTGCCTCTCTTGGACGAGGCGATTCAGTTGATTCCGAAAGGCGAAGAAAACCTCCCGTACGTCAAACGATTACGAGCGGCGTTTGCTTTGCGTTTGAATTCACCCGACGCAAAAAAGAGCGTTCAGGACCTCGAATTTGGGCGGCGATATCCGTCGTCGGGCTTTTTGAGTGCCGCCATTGATTTGCGGAACGGAGAAACTGCCGCGCAAGCTTATTATGGCGATTATGTTGGTCCCGACGAACTTCAAGAAGCGACGTTTCGCGGAGATGGGGAAGCCATTCTGCGGCTCGTCGTTCCGCAACGATTGGTACGTCACTTGATTGTGACGGGGTCGCGTATTCGTACCGGGCGTACGGCGCTCATCGACAAGATGCGCTTTTACGATCCCGAGTGCCAAGACACGCCGTGCCCCTTGGAATACTTGGCCGAGCAGGCGGCGATTCGCGCGCTCGTGTTGCGGTATCTGCGCGCCGGCGAGCTTGACCGCGGTGCGGATCAGCAGGCGTTGGAAGAACGAGCTCGTAAACTGCGTGAACCGTTGTTGCGGCGCGATATTGCGGTGCCCATGGTGCTTCTGGACCAACCGTACAAGATTGATTGGTGGTGAAGAGCCGCCCCACCCATTGAGCGGTCGTGGGCGATTGCACGTCACCATTTCGACGTAACGCATTTTTTTCTGAACATTCTCGTTGCCGCAAACAACCAACGCCTTTCGGGGAGCACAGTCCATTTTTCCCTCTCGAAAGGTAAATTCATGAAACCGCACGTTCTACGTTATTGCCTTGGATCCATTGCGTTTTTTTGTCTTGCCACAGGCAGCACGGCGTGCGAACCCGTCGCCAACCTTGGCGGTCCAAACCAAGGCACAGGCGGTGACTCCGTGGCCCAAGGCGGTCAAGGCGGTCAAGGTGGCCAAGCGGGCGGCGCTGGACAAGCCGGTGCCGGTGGGCAGGCAAGCTCCAGTAGCTCGACAAGCTCGAGCAGCTCCGGAGGAATGGCGGGTTCCGGGGGACAGGCAAGCTCCCGATGGCCAGATGATATCGTGTTTTACCGGGGATCCCATGACCCTGGGCATTGGCTTGTGCCATGCGGGGATGCAAACGTGCGTCAATGGGTCATTTGGGGCGTGTATTGGAGAAGTTACATCAACGGGCGAAGTCTGTAATGGCTTGGACGACGATTGCGATGGCGCGATCGATGAAGACGGCGTCATCGGCGCTCCTTGTAACACCGGGCAACCCGGGGCGTGTCAAATGGGATCGCCGGCGTGTGTCAATGGAGCGGTGGTTTGCAAGCCAATGATGATGCCTTCCGCCGAAACGTGCGACGGAATCGATAACAATTGCAATGGTGTCGTCGACGATGGCAATCCCGGCGGGGGCATGGCTTGTTCGACGGGACAACCGGGAGCGTGCAGCGTGGGAACGACGGTTTGTCAGAATGGATCCACGATTTGCAATCAGGTTGCCGGCCCGGTGCCGGAAGTTTGCGACGGAATCGACAATGATTGTGATGGTCTCGTCGACGATGGCAATCCCGGAGGAGGCATGGCGTGTTCGACGGGACAACCGGGAGCGTGCAGTGCGGGAACGACGGTTTGTCAGAATGGATCCACGATTTGCAACCAGGTTGTCGGCCCGGTGCCGGAAGTTTGCGACGGAATCGATAACAATTGCAATGGTGTCGTCGATGATGGCAATCCCGGCGGGGGCATGGCGTGTTCGACAGGACAACCGGGAGCGTGCA
>CAYSYX010000037.1:11414-20880 GCA_964435055.1 uncultured Polyangium sp.
CCACGATTTGCAACCAGGTTGTCGGCCCGGTGCCGGAAGTTTGCGACGGAATCGACAATGATTGTGATGGTCTCGTCGACGATGGCAATCCCGGAGGAGGCGCGAACTGTGGCGCTTCAATTGGTGAATGCACGGCGAAAATGGCCTGTGTCAATGGCGCATTGGCGTGTCTGGGAACGTTCGTGGGACCCGCGGGAGTCGGCGCAGCGGGCAATCCGGGGACGCAAACGCAGCCGGTGGCGACCATTGCGCAAGCCCAAGCCAATGCCGTGTTTCTCGGCGGCGGCACGGATATATGCCTGTGCGATACCGCCGCAATGGGACCGAGTGTCTATACGGAAAGTGTGACGATGAGCGAGGGGATCAGCATATTGGGCGGTTATGATTGCGCGGATTGGTCCCGAGATATTTCGACATACGTTACGGTCATTCAAGGTCCCGTAACTCCCGCAGCAGTAACGGTCATGATCCCGCAGGGCATTACATCCGCAACCTCACTCGATGGTCTCACGGTCGAAGGCCCCGATCCGGGAACGCCGCCCCAACAAACCACGTCTTCGACGGCTATTTCGGTCGATCAGTCCTCGCCAACTCTCCAGAATGTGACCGCACATGGTGGAACCGCAAAATATTCTTATGGATTGAAGGTATATGGATTTTCGTCGGTTCCCACGGTGAATGGGGGCTTATTCGGGGCATCGGCCACTTCTTCCGTTGGTACGGGCAGCAGACAATACGGTGTGTCGTTGTCGGGCGGTGCGTCGGGTACCTACACGGGCATTTCCACGAGCTGCAATAGTTCAACTGCGGACGCCGGCGTCGGATTCGACTGTACGGATTGCGGCGCGACCACCATCGTGGGATGCGTACTCGATGCCGGTGTTTCCGCCCTCTGGGGTTATGGAATGCAGGTATCCGGTTCCGTCAATGGGCTATCTATTACCGACACGACCATTCGCGAAGGTTATAGCGGCAGTGCCATTGAAGGCGGCGCTGGCATCCGTTTGGGTTTTTGCACTGGCTCGCCCACGCTTACAGGCGTACACATTTCGGGCGGAACCGGTCCGGGGCAACATTCAGGTTTGACCGCGAGTGGTGGGGGATGTAAACCAATCATTGACAACAGCACCGTCGACGGCGGTTATGGGGGAGCCCAGTGTGTAGGCATCGTTTGTGGCAATGGAGCCAAGTGCGACGTGACGAATTCGACCATCATCGGAACATCGGTGGTGAATCAATGCCGACCGTACGGCCTGGTCTGTGAGACTGGAGGATGCGGAACGATATCCCACAACATCATTCGTGCGGGAATGGTCAACAATACCGGAAATGCAGGCGTCGGCGTTTCCGTGAACATCGCCAATCCGATCCTCGACTCGAATGAGATTGTGGGTCCGTGGTGCCCAAGCAGCCTTGCTCCCAATCCGACGAGCTATCTGTATGTGGCGAACTTTAAAAATTCGTCGGCGGTCGTGACCAACAACATCTTCCGCGACCAGGTATGCAACAATGGCCCGGTCGATGTCATGAACATTGAAAAAGGGCCTGCGGCGCCCACGGTCTACAACAATACCCTTCAGTTTGCGACTTGTACCGGTTGTCCGGTCAAACGTGGATTGGTCATCGGCTCCACGAATTTAATGAATCCTGCTGCGGGCATTGTCCGCAACAACATCATCGTCAATGTCGGAGCGGATGGTTTTGCCAACGGTTACGGCGTGGCCGAAACGAACTTCGCGAGCGGGCTACTGAGCTTCCAAAACAACGACATCTGGGTGCAAAACGGCGGAATTCTTTATTTCGATGACGGTCTCACGCCCCTGACGCTCGCCGGCACCAACGCCCTGATGGGAGCAAGCAGCAACATCAGTGCCGATCCGCTGCTTGATGCGACATTTCACATCTCAACGGCTTCACCCTGTCGTAATGCCGGAACGGCGGTGAGCGCTCCGGCTTTCGATTTCGAGGGGAACCCGCGTCCGCAAGAGATGATCTACGATATCGGCGCGGATGAATATATGCCCTGAGTTGGAGAAACTCGGGGCGGATGACCATCATGCGTGTGCACGTCGCACAACCGGGATGTGGTTTATCCGGCGTGTCTTGGCCATTGACGACGAAATCGTCTATCCAATCGCCCGCAAGGCTTCGTCAATCATGACCTGATGCTCGGCCGGGTTTGCCCAGCGCGCTTGGCCTTCGGGCGGCAATTGATTGATCGGATCGAAATACATGTACTTTTGCCCGCGCTTGACGCTCGGGCTTTCGTACACGCTGATCCCCGTCACGCGATCGTAATGCTCGTACGAATGCGCGTCGCGTTTGCCGCCGCCGCCGGGTGCATCCACGACAAACGTCGGCGTATTGAATCCTGCCGTCGAACCGCGCACGTGTTTTTCGATCGCAATGGCCGTCGCGACCGTCGTCCGCAATTCTTCCACGCCTTTGACCATGTCGTGCACGTACACGTAATACGGATGCACGTTCAAATGCCCGAGACGCTTCACCAAAAGCTTCATCGTCTCCACCGAGTCGTTCACGCCTCGAATGAGCACGCTTTGGTTGCGCACCGTAATACCCCGCTCGAACAATTTTAGCATTGCGTCGCGCGTGATGCCGGTGATCTCATTGGGATTGTTGAAATGCGTATGAACCGCGACCTCTTTATGCAGTTTCCGGCCGAGATCCGCAATGTAGGTCACGGCGTCAATCCATTCGTCGTCGGTCAAGATCTTTTGCGGCATGACCGCCGGGCCTTTGGTGGCCAAACGAATGCGCCGAATGTTATCCATTTTCAGCAGCGTTTCGCCAATACCGCGAATCTGCTCCGGACGTAGGTTATATGCATCGCCGCCCGAAACGACGATGTCCTCGAGCTCCGGACGCGAAGCAATGTACGTGTACGCCGCGTTCCAGCGTTGCTCGTCGACCTTGAAGTGCGTCTTTTCGACCTCTTCGGTGTCAATGCCGACCGCATAACTGCGCGTACAGAAGCGGCAATACACGGGGCACGTATCGAGCGGCAAAAAGAGGGCTTTGTCGACGTAGCGGTGCGTCAAACCGGGCACGGGCGCATCGGCCCGCTCGTGCAAAGAATCCAAACCAAGTTTCGGATGATCAGGCAAAAAACGCGAAGCAAGCGGAATGAACTGCGTGCGCAACGGATCGCTATACGGATCGTTCCAGTCGATGAGCGACAAGAGGTACGGCGATACGCGCACGCTCATGGGCGCACGGGCAAACCCTTCGGTCGCGTCCTTGATGAACTCTTCACTCACGAGCCCGCGCAAGGCTTCGAGTAGTTTGTCCGGACGAGTGATCGACTTTTTGGACTGCCACTTGTGATCGTAGAACTGTTCGTCCGTTACGTCGGCATACGCGGGAATTCGCCGCCATTCGGGCACGGCCTTGAAGTTCTTGTACTCCAGCGTCGATGGATCGACGGGCGCTTTGCGCGGAACAATTTCGTACGTGGAACGCTTCTGGAGCTCGACGAGGCTAGATTCGGACATAGCAGCGCGCCGGCGCGGCTCCTTTCCTTCATGCGTGGGCAGTGCTCGGTTGGTCGAAAACGCCCTGCCTATAGATCAATACGTAGAGATTGCAAGGGGGATTTGCAACGATACTCGAAGGGGCTTGGATTCGCAGGAAAAAGCCGCGGCTGCCGCGTTGCGTTGACGCGGTGTGCTGAATTGAGCTTGGTTAGGGCGTTTGGGCGGTTCGTGTTTCGGTTTCCGCGCGGGCCGTCTTGAACGAACGATAATGGGACACGACGCACGTCACATACCCTTGCGTTTCCGGATACGGCGGAATGCCTTGATATCGCAAAACCGCAGATTCGCCGGCATTGTATCCCGCAATGGTCATTTCCAGGTCGCCGTTGAAGGTATTCGCGAGAATACGTAAATATCGAGAACCGCCGAGGATATTCTCGCGCGGATCGAACGTGTCGCGCACCTGCATGCGTAATGCGGTCGCGGGCATCAATTGCATGAGCCCCTGCGCGCCCGTGGGAGAAACGACGCGCGGATCGAAATCACTTTCGCATTTGATGATCGCTCGAATGAATTCTTCAGGTAATCGATAAAGTCGCGCGCCTTCGCGAATCCACGAATCATATCGATGATGCCGCTCGGGCGAATGATCGCTCGGCATGATGGGCAAAATATCGACGGTCTTCTTTTTACCGTTCTTACCGGAGATCTTATCAAGTTTCCCGCCCGCTTTTCCACTTTGCGGTTTGCTCGATATCACGACATTTCCTTGCGCATCGGTATAGGTATAAATATCCGCTTCAGCCGTGTGGGCCATGAAGCCCAATGCGCCAAGGGCCAGTGCGCCGAGCGTCCAACGAATCGGCCTGGAGGTTCGAGCAAGCATTCGAGCCGAGCGTAGCATGCGTTCCGAAAAAAGCGAACCACGCGCCTCGACAAAATGTTCCCGACGGAAATTACTTTCCAAAAAAGGACGTCGGGATCCCGCCGCGATGCGAAAGCGCCAAAAGATCCATCGACAACGCCACCGTCACGTGCACCAGAAACCCCGAATAAATGCTCTTCGTACGCATCGCGAGCGATCCCAAAGCAATGCCCGCGACGATGGCTCCGGCCGCTTCCAGGTACGGTTTGCCATAATGAATCATGCAATAAGGCACGCACATCGCGAAGATCGCTCCGCTGCCGAGCGTGGTGCGTAATCCCGAAAGCCAGAACCCTCGGAAAAACACCTCGAGACCGAAGAATTGCGCAATGTACATGGATTCCCAAAGCAAGAAATCCACCCACGACCGCGAACATAACTTGTAAAATGGATAATAATTGCCGAATTCAGGCGTCAGCGAAACAATGTAAACCGCAGGCAATACGACGCCCAAACACAACAAGTAAATCCACACGTGCTTGGAAAAACCTTTGGTCCGTAAGCCCATATCAAGCAGGCTGTCTTTGGGGAAAATGATTTTCCAAACGACCATCGGAAACGCGACGTACCCAAAAACGCGCGTAAATGCCCACCATCCGTAACTGTACAGCTCGTTGTACCGCTTCAGGTTCACCCACGCCGCGAAAAATCCGTCCGCTTTTTCCACCTCGCGCAAAAAGCCCCGAATGTGCGTCTCGTAAAACTCGCGCCCGCCGTAATATTCCTGAATGCTCAAGACGAGCGCCGTGATCACGAACAAAACCGCCGGACGCGGATCGTATTTCCCTGAAACGAGCGTTTTTCGCTGATGCTCGTGCGCCACCACATCGAGCTCGCGCCAGGTCGTTCCAAAAAAGAACCACAACACCGGCGCGAGCGCAATGCACGCAACGATGGGAAAAAGCGCCTTGACGCCCGTCTCCAACAACGACGGACCCGTGGCCGCCGCCGGACCCGAACCAAAAAGCGCTTCCCACGTCGTCATGTTCGTTCAGCTCGCCGCATTCTGACAAAGACCGATCGCGTGGTCGATTCGCGCCAACACGCGCTCTTTGCCGACAAGTGCCAAAACATCAAAAAGCCCGGGACTCGCCGTTCGTCCCGTCACCGCCACGCGCACCGGTTGTGCCACGTCCTTGAGTTCCAAACCGGTCGTCGGGACGAACTCGTGGAATTTCGTATCCAGGTTTTTCGCCGTGAAGTCTTCGACGCCCGCAAAGAATTCTCGCGCTTTTGCAAGCGGATTGGCTTTATCGGGACCCAAAACCTTCTTCACGGCTTTTTCATCGTACACCGGAATGTCGCGGAAGAAATAGTCCAGCGCGTCCGCCCCGTCCGCGAACGTCTGCGCCCGCTCGCGAATGAGCGGCACGAGGCTCGCCACACGCGCTCGATCGACGCCCGTGTATCCACGTTTTTCGATGAATTGCGAGAGCTCGTCGATGTATTGATCGTCCGGCGTGAGCGTCGGGCTCTTCAGATGCTCGAACACGATGGCGGCCAGCTTCTTCACGTCGAACTTGCCATCGGCCTTGCTACAGTTTTCCCAGCCAAACTTGGAAATGAGGTCGGGCATGGAGAATATTTCTTGGTCGCCATACGCCCAGCCAAACCGGACGAGGTAATTCATGAGGCCCACGGCCGGAATGCCTTGATCGCGGTATTGGCCGACGGAAACCGCTCCGTGACGCTTGGACAATTTCTGTCCATCTTGCCCGAGCATCATGGGCAAGTGCGCAAATTGCGGCAACGGAGCGCCAAGCGCCTCGTACAGCAGAATCTGCGGCGGCGTGTTGATCATGTGATCACGTCCGCGTGCGACGAGCGTGATGCCCATCGTGATGTCGTCGACGACCGCGCCGAGGTTGTACAGAGGCACGCCGTCCGAACGCATCAAAACCGCGTCTTGCAAGGTGTTTTTCGGCGTCGTGACTTCACCGAAGACGAGGTCGCGATAGACGAGATCCCCGGTCGACGGAGCGCGGAACCGAATGACAAACGGGCGATCCGGCGCGGGACCCTGGCGATCCCAACACGTGCCGGGATAACGAAATTGCGCCTTGGGATCGCGCTGCTTCAGCGCTTCGCGTTGTTTGTCGAGGTCTTCTTTCGTGCAGTAACAACGATACGCCGCCTTGTTCGCGATGAGTTTGTCCACGAACTGGCGGTAAATCTCGAGCCGCTCCATTTGCCGATACGGCCCGTTCGGACCGCCGACATCCGGTCCTTCATCCCAGTTCAGACCGAGCCAACGCATTTCGCGCAGGATGATCGCTTCGTTCTCCGGCGTGCTGCGTTCTTGGTCGGTGTCTTCGATGCGCAGAATGAACGTTCCGCCTGTTTTTCGAGCCCAAAGCCAATTGAACAGGGCGGTGCGCACGCCACCGATGTGCAGATATCCCGTAGGGGAAGGAGCAAAACGAACACGAGGCTTTCCGGACGACATGGGTCGCGCGTCTAGCACAAGACCAAGACGAAAGCGACGACCCTGGACGAAGTTTTGATTTTGTTGGGCCGGGCCTTGCGAGATTCGCGCCGCTTCTGCTACACAGGGCCGTCTTTTACCGCGCGAGTCATCTCGCGCATGGCGTGCGCCGAGGCCCACCGAACCAGGTTTGTCTCGACGTATCCCGGGAGAACATCATGGCAAACAAGGCTCCGCTGCTCATCGTCAAGGAACGATTCGGCGACAAGACGAAGCTCGTGGACGCGGTCAAACAGCTCGCGTCGGATGACCTGTGGCTCGACAGGACAAACGCGGATCGCGGTGGTTCGCGAGGGATCGAGCATGTTTCGAATGCTAAACTGCTCAGACTTCACGACACGCTCTCGGCGGTGAAGGAAAAATTCGGTTCGCGCGGCAAGCTCGTGGAAGCCATTTTGACGCTGGAAAATCGCGCGAAAGATCCGGGCCTGAAGGCTCGTCTCGAGACCTATCCCGTGCCGCGGCTTTATGATCGCTGGACGAGCCTGGACAAACGGGCGAAGGCTCGAAAAGCGAAGGGTTGACCTTCCGAAGTCGGGATGCGAGGACGCGTGACTGCCGGCTGGATGAACGCATGAACAAGATGTCTCGGTTCTTTCGGCAGGCCGTCACGATCGCGGGCAAAGATGTCGCGATCGAGCTCGTGACGGGCGAGATTGTCACGACGAGCGGGTTTTTCGCGGTACTCGTGGCGGTGATTGCATCGCTCGCATTTCACGTGGGTGCCGGGTCGAGCCAAGCGGTGGCGCCCGGCGTGATTTGGGTGGCGGTGGCGTTTGCCTCGGTGTTGGCCGTGGGTCGCAGCTGGCAACGCGAACGGGAAGACGGCGCGCTTTCGGGGCTGTTGGTGTTGCCTCTATCGCGCGCCGCGCTTTTTGCGGGCAAAGCGTTCAGCATCGCGATGTTCGTTTGGATTGTCGAACTCATCGTCGTGCCCGTGTCGGCTCTTTTGTTTGCCGTGGATTTGACCGAGGTTGGTCCGGGCTTATTGTTGATTTCGCTGGCCGCTACGCCGGGAATCGCGGCGGTGGGCACGTTGTTCGGGGCGATGACCGTACGGACGCGAGCTCGGGATTTGGTGCTGGCGAGCGTGTTTTTTCCACTTTTGGCCCCGACGCTCTTGTCGGCGGTCGCGGGCACGCGCGAACTGTTTGGCGGCGCGTCCTTGGGCGAACTATTTGATTACGTAGCCATCATGGGGGTGTTTGGCGTGGTATTCACGGCCGGTGGAATCGGCATGTTCGAGACGTTGATTGATGGGTGACGGAGTTCGGGCTTTCTTACAGCTTCATCGACAAAATCCCCTCATAGACGCCACCCCCTCGGTTCCGCTACTCTCCTCAGTCCTTCGAAGGAGGCTTGGCCATGTCGATTCGATCCGCTTGTTTTTCGTCCTGCGCCGTGTTGTCGCTCGCGTTCACCCTTGTGGCTTGCGGTGATTCCACCACCGGCCCGGCGCAAAATACTCCGCCCCCGCCCGATTACACCGGTTGCGACACCATCGTCGAAGCGTCCGCCAACGACCAAGAAAAAGTGCAAGAAGCCCTGATCAACGCAGCCGCAGGAAGCACCGTTTGTCTCGGACGCGGGACCTTCAAATTCGATACCGAAGTGTCCATTGCCAATGCCGGTCTCACACTTCGTGGTCAAGGAAAAGACGCGACCATTCTCGATTTCAGCGGACAAACCGTCGGCGGAAATGGGATGCAAATCACGAGCGACGACGTGACCGTCGAAGGGTTTGCCGTGAAAAACACGCCCGGCGACGGTATTCGCGCCACGAGCGTCAAGAATATCTTGTTTCACAATGTCGCCGTGATTTGGGACGCCGATGCCTCGTTGAAAAATGGCGCGTACGGCCTTTATCCCGTCGGCAGTGAAGGCGTGACCATCGATGGCTGCGTCGTCAAAGGCGCTCGCGATGCGGGCGTGTACGTCGGGCAATCGAGTCGCGTGTTGCTCGTAAACAATGAAGCTTATGGGAACGTCGCCGGATACGAACTGGAAAATACCATCGAAGCCGAAGCGTACGGCAATCTCGCCCATAACAATACCGCCGGATTCTTGATTTTTAGTTTGCCGGATTTGCCCGTCCAAAACGGCGGTATCGGGCATTCGTATGTTCATGACAACGTCTTCGAAAATAACGACGAACCCAACTTTGCCGTTCCGGGATCCATGGTCGCGCTCGTGCCCAAAGGTTGCGGTATGGTCCTGTTGGCGACGGATCAAAACGAAATTGCGCTGAACAAAATCGTCGACAACGACACGACCGGCGTCTTGATCCTCAGCTATACCGAAAAGTTCATCGGTACGTCGAAAGATCCCAATTTCGACGAATATCCCGAGAGCAACTACATTCACGACAATACATTCGACAAAAATGGCCTCTTGCCCGACGGCAAAATGGGGGCCATCGTCGTCAAGAAACCCATTCCGGACGTCGTGACGGACGGATGCGTGGACGCGATGAAAATGAATACAAACAATTCCCTCACGAATTGTCTCAAAAACAATGGCAGCGGCACCTACCTGAACCTGTCCTTCGAGTACCGCAGCACC
>CAYSYX010000037.1:20890-38758 GCA_964435055.1 uncultured Polyangium sp.
ATCGGCGTGTGTAATGGATTCATGCAAACGACGGACATCGCCCCCGTGACGTGCGAACAACCCGCGGTCAAACCATTGGCCCCTTGATTCGCCGCCGTCTTGATTTCCGCGCCGTCGGAATGCTTCCGCGTCAAAAAATGGTGTAAATCAGCGGTCCCGCCGACGTGGAGCCCAAGAGCATCAAGCCTGCCAGGCCCACGAGCACCAGCACGATGGGCGCCAACCACCAATTGCGTCGAGCAAATCGAAGAATTTCGATCGCCGTCGACGGCTGCTTTTGTCGCGCTTGTCGCTCGAACTCGGAATCACTCATTGCTTTGCCGAAAATACGATGCCACGGAACGAGCTCCGGGTCGACTGTTTTTCCAATACGTGGACGCCGAACGGTCGAATGCGACGCCGAGAACATCCGCGCGGCGTCTTCTGAACCATCCCAGCGGCGTGACGACGAGAAAATACACAATCGTCAGCAATACGCGCGAAACGACATATCCAATGGGCGCGGTCAAATACGTCAATCCAATGAAGACGGGACGCAATACCCGCGGAGAACCAAGAGCCACCAAAAAAACGACCGCCGCGATGACCAGCACCGCCGGCGCGAACGGAGATTGTCGTACCGATCGAAATAACAAAAGCAAAGCCAAGGGCAACCAAATGGCCCCGAAACGTCGTAATTTCCCCTCGTCGGGTGGCGTCGGTAATTGCATCAATCGAGTTCCGTCGGGCCTTTGTGTTGTTTTGGCACGAGGCGCGGGTTGTCGCGCTTCATGATGACGTAATGACCCATCACCAAGACGTCGATATCCGTTTTGAGAAAACAATCGAGCGCCTGCTCGGGATTCTCCACGATAGGTTCTCCCCGCACATTGAAGCTCGTATTCATCAGCACCGGACAGCCGGTCAAACGATGAAATGCCGAAAGCAATTCATGCAAGGCGGGATGTCGTTCCGAATCGACGGTTTGCACACGCGCGGATAAGTCCACGTGGGTCACCGCCGGAATTTCAGATCGTTTTTCCCGGATACGTTCGAGCCCCGAAACCTTTTCTTCCACGGGCAAACATTTTTCGGGATGTACGCCGGCCACGATCAGCATATACGGGCTATCGGCATTGGGCGCCATGTCGAACCATTCGTGCGCGTGTTTGCGCAACACGGCCGGAGCAAAAGGCCGAAAGGATTCGCGAAACTTTATTTTTTGATTCATGATCCGCTGCATTTCGGCATTCCGAGCATCACCAAGGATGCTGCGCGCTCCAAGCGCCCGCGGACCAAACTCCATGCGTCCCTGAAACCAACCCACCACGAGCTGCTCGGCCAGTAACCCGGCGACATGATTAGCGATTTCTTTGCCTTCCGGCACGGTCTTGAAAACGACGCCGCATGCATTCAGCACCCACGCGATTTGTTCGTCGTCGTATTCCGTTCCGAGTAATGACCCCTGTTGCGCGTCGCCGGCCGACGGTATTCGCTTTTGCTCGAGCAACGTGTGCCAAATGAGCCACGCGACGCCCAGCGCGCCACCGGCATCACCGGCCGCAGGCTGAATCCAAATATTCTCGAAAGGACCTTCGCGTAATATTTTGCCGTTCGTTACGCAATTGAGCGCCACGCCGCCGGCCAAACACAAATGCTTGGCTTTGGTCAAAGCATGCGCGTGCCGCACCGTTCGCAACATGATCTCATCGGTGACTTTTTGAATCGACGCTGCCATATCGAGGTGCTTTTGCTCGAGTTTCGATTCGGGACGGCGTGGCGGACCGCCAAAGAGTTCGTCGAACGCCGGCGAAGTCATCGTCCATCCCGTGCAATAATTGAAATAACGCAAATCCAGCCGAAACGAGCCATCGGTTTTGCAATCCAGGAGCTTGTCGAAAATCAGCTCCACGAATCGCGGTTTGCCATAAGGCGCCAGCCCCATGACCTTGTATTCGCCCGAGTTGACCCGAAATCCAAGATAATAGGTAAACGCCGAGTACAATAGCCCGAGCGAATGCGGAAAGTGTTGTTCACAAAGCGATTCCATTCGCTCACCGCGGCCATGCCAAATGCTCCCGGTCGCCCATTCACCCACGCCGTCGGCCACGACGATGGCCGCTTCTTCGAACGGCGAAGGAAAAAATGCCGCCGCCGCATGAGCTTCGTGGTGCTCCGTAAATACGATTCGATTGGCCAACGGCGCTCCGAGCCCCGTCTTGATTTCCCGAGGTATGAACAATTTTTGCGCCAACCATTGGGGCATGGCGCGCAAAAAGGACGACAATCCGTGCGGCGCGAAAGCCAGGTAGGTCTCGAGAAGCCGCTCGAATTTCAGCAAAGGTTTTTCATAAAAACCGACGTAATCAATTTGTTCGGCGGATAGGTTTGCCAGGCGTAAACAATGAGCGATTGCGTTCTTGGGAAACGAGGCATCATGCTTTTTGCGCGTGAACCGTTCTTCTTCCGCGGCGGCAACGACGCGACCGTCGACGAGCAACGCCGCTGCTGCGTCATGATAAAATGCCGAAATGCCCAGAATCGTGGTCACGGTTTTCCCGTCGCCCACGGCAATCGCTGGGACAGCGCTTTGGCCAGCACCCGAGCCGTGAGCTCGTGACCTGCCGGATTGAGGTGATGCTCCTCCAGATAGGGCGACTCCGACAAACGCTCGATTTCATCGCGCATTGTAATCAGGTATTCTGAAGATACATCCAGCGGACGAAACGGTGTGGCGCGTTCGAATGGGGCGACGAACTTCGTCGATTCGCGAGCGGGAATATCCAAAACAAAAAATGGCCAATGGTTTTCCGCACACGACCGCTGCACTTCGCCGATGAGTTTCAGGGACAAGGCCCGTCCATCGGGTCGATTCTTGGGTTGCCACAATCCGGTTTTTTGCAGCCCGAGGCGAGTGCGTTGGACGACGAGCTCGACGACGAACGAAGGTTGTCCAAAAATAAGCGTGGGATCGCGCCAAATGTATCCATCCAGAAAACGATAAGGGACGGAATTGTCATCGTCGTCATTCGGATAATAGGCCAAAACAATCGCGTCCGCTCCCAATTCGGCCGAATACGCTCGATGAAATGCCAGCTCGTGTACGGTGCCGTAACTCGGCATTCCGGCGTTGATGATTTTTACATTCTTGACGCCCGATTCCGCCAATTTCCGTTCGAGCACTTCGGGAAAGGTCTGATTCGATTCGACGCCGATTCCCCAGGTAAATGAATCGCCCAGAATCACGATGCGCCGCTCGCCGGAGGCTTTGGGCGGCAATACGCCGTCACCGCGTAATCCCAAATGATTCGTATTCGCTTTGAAATGAAGCGGAGGTTTGTTGACGTCGATTTGGAGCGCAAGATTGGATTTCGTGCGCCATTCCGCCGCCGCGTCGGCTTGATACAAGCCATGTTCGATGTCCAGCGAGCGCACCAAAAGCCGCAGGCCGAGTTCCGCCACGACAAACACGACGCTCGTCCACAAGAGCACCTTGGCGGCCAAAGGGAGCCCGCGATAAACGCGCTTCATCGTCGAACGGACGTCGCTCACGGCGCCGATACTATCCGGAGGTGGTGACGAGCGCGCAACAAATATCGTTTGCCCATGAAAGCTCGATTTACCGATAACGATTCAATCGGCAATCGCTCGCGCACAACGCTCCGCAGCGGCTTTGATTTCCGCGACGTCGAAATCCATGCCCGTGCATTCGCCCACGGCCCACACGCCTTCGCCTGCACGCCCACGGTCGTCACATTGCACGGCATATCCTCGTTCGGCGTCGAATCGGACCTCCGCGCCCGCTTGCGCGGCCAATTCAAACGCGGGTGCGCCTTTCGCCGCCACGCCGACCACCGATGCGGACAAACTCTTCTGCTTTTTTCCGTCACGAATCGTGACGTTTTTCACCGTCGACGAACCGCGCGCCGCCACCACATCGGCTTCACGCACGCGCGTGACCCGATCACCCATCTTCCGACCAAGTTCGTCCGCCCAGAACCCTTCTCCTATGACCACAAAAGGTTCGTCCGGCTCAACTCCGTAGGCGTGCAGTGTACACAGGGCCCGCGCCGAGAAAACGCCCGGGAGATCATTGCCCGCAAACGCGAGAACTCCATCCTGCGCACCCGTGGCAAACACCTTGTCTCGGGCGCGAATGACGACGGCCTGTGACGCTTGGGCCACGACGAGTTCGCCTTGATAAACTCCCGCCGCGGTCGCCTTGACAAACACCGTGGATGTTCGAGGAACCAGCGAGGCCAACAAGTCCGCATGTTGCGGGAGGAGATTCAGGCTTGCTCCGAGGCGCAAACCGTCATCCACGAGGACGACTCGTTTGTCTCGGGCTTCCAACTGTTGCGCCACGACGAGGCCCGCGAGACCTCCGCCGACGATGACGACATCCGCATCGACAAACCGTCCGGCGCGTGTTGGTTGGACATCCGAAGGCAAACGACCGAGGCCCGATATCTTGCGAGCGAAGCTTTGAACGATCGGTCCGAGCGCCGGGACATCCGTCATGAAGTGGTGATGATCGAAGCCGTGCGGGAAGAGCCAATCGTTCACCCTCAAAAGATCTGCCTTGCGAGATCCCACGACGTTTTGCGCTTCGATTCGTTCGTCGCCGAGCGCAGGTTCGAGGCACGTCATCACGTTGGGTGCGCCTTGGACGCGCATCAAACAGCCTTCGCAGCCTCCGCGCATGCACGTCGCGCTGCGTGGTCGATGCAGCTTCGGACTTCGCGAAAGGATGGCTTTTCCCGCGGCCAGGAGCGAAACGGCCAAGGGCTCGCCGCGTTCCGCGGGCAAAGGTGACCCGTCGAGGTAAACGGTGATCGGATCTCGGAGAGGCCCCGCACGACGAAACATAGATCTTTGGCGCGTATAGCACGGCTCGTTCGACCACGGACGAGTGGCGCGACCGAGCGTGTTTGGTTGGTCATTCGCGAGAAGTTGTGAGTTCTCTCCCCCGTGCGGCCCCGGCTGATCTAGTCTTGGCATCGATGCGTCTCGGGATCATCGGACCCTGCAAGGGAGACATGCGTACGCTCGCGCATGCTGTCGAGTGTTTGCTCGATGTCGTCGGTGTTCAGCGCATTTTGTACCTCGCCTCCGACAGCTCGCTCGACGTGCTCGTGCGGGCATGGGCGCGATCGCTCGTGGGGAACAATCCGAACGAGGATTCGCTTTTGGCTCGAGCGACGCTGCGTTGCGCGAATGCGTCCGGCGAGGCGGTGGAAGCGTTTGTCGCAGCGGAACGAGCGCGGGCTCGATTGCGCGCGTTGTCCTTCTTGCCCGAAGGAAACCGCCGCACCGTGGAGTTTTTCGACGGCCGCGTCGCCCTCTTCATTTACGACAAATCGATCCTCGATGAAGAGGACGTCGTAGGCGCGACGCTGTTTGTCTACGGACGCAGCAACGAACCCAAAATCAAACGTATCGGCTCGCGTATGTTCATCACGCCGGGACCTCTCGGCGCTCCACAAGGCGGCCTCGCCGTCATGAGCGAAGGGCCAAGCGGTGGTGTACGGGTCGAGATTCGCAACCTGGACGGTTCGATCCTCACCGAAGAAATGCTCGGAGGTACCGGGTCGATGCTCCCCGGGATCAAGATGCGGGTGCAAGGTGGCAACAACGCAGGCTGAGCCGAGTTCGTCCGGACGGACTGGGCCGAACGGCCCGCGCGTGGCGATTTTCGGAGGCAGTTTTAATCCGCCTCATGTCGCACACGTGCTGGCGGCGGTGTACGTCTTGTCCACGGAGCCTATCGATGAAGTGCTCGTCGTGCCCGTGTACAAGCATCCATTCTCGAAGGAGCTGGCTTCTTTCGAGGATCGCCTCGAGATGTGTCGGCGGGCATTTGCTTGGATCCCCAACGTTTATATTTCGCCCGTGGAGCGGGACCTCGAAGGGGAAAGTTTGACGTTACGAACGCTCGAACATCTCGCGTCGTTGCATCCCGAATGGTCGATGCGGCTCTTGATCGGCGCGGATGTCGTGAACGACGTGCCCAAGTGGCATCGTTTTGATCGCATTTCCCAGATCGCTCCGCCGATCATCATGGGGCGCGCGGGCGTGACGGCCGAAGGCGTGCCGGAGGCGCTTTTGCCGCAGGTATCGAGCACCGAAGTGCGTGACGCGTTGGCGCGCGGGGACATGGAGCGTCTGGAAAAACTCGTGCCGCGTTCGGTGTTGTCGTTCATTCACGAACGTGGGCTGTATCGGAGAAGCTAATGGCGGATCTCGACAGCGTGTTCATCATCGGGGCGGGAAAAGTGGGGGCGGGTTTGTCTCGGGCGCTTCGGCGTGCGGGCGTTGCCGTGACTTTGCGACCGCAACGAAAAGGTTTGCCCTCCAAGCGAATCGACGCGCCGTTTGTCATTCTCGCCGTTCGCGATCGCGACTTGCAGCCCTTGGCGGAACGGCTCCGAGACGCACGGTCGCTTGGACATCGCGATGTGGTCGTCGTGCATTGTGCCGGAGCGCTCGGGCCCGAGCCGCTGGCGCCCCTGCGCAGCGCTCGCGTGGCCGTGGCGCAAATGCACCCGATGATCTCGTTTGCCTCGACAGACCGCACGCCGTCTCTCGAACGCGGACAGCTTCACGTGGACGGTGATCCGCGTGCGGTTCGTGCGGCGAAGGCGCTGGGCAAGAAGCTGGGCATGACGCCGCGAACGATTCGCGGGCTCGATCGCGTGCTGTATCACGCGTCCGCGGGGCTCGTGGCGAATGGTGCGGCGGCGCTTGCGGCCGGAGGTGTCGACTTGCTGGGCCGCGCGGGCGTGGATCCAAAGACCGCAGCGGCGATGCTTGGACCGCTGCTCCGGAGCGTTGCGGACAACGTCGAATCGATGGGTTTGCCCGCGGCGCTCACCGGTCCGGTCCGTCGCGGTGATGCCGGCGGCGTGAAGCGTCATCTGGAGATGATCCTGAAGACGGCTCCGCATCTTGCGCCGATGTACGTTGCCGCATCGAAGTTGCAGCTTCCGTTGGCTCGGGAGCTGGCCGATGCACCCGCGGAGAACTTCGACGCGATCGAGCGGGTGTTGACCGAGACGTCATCGACGTAAACGTTGGAGCTGCAAGTTATTTCGCTTGGTGGTCCAACGGTTGATATCCTCGAAGGACAAACGGGTCGCCGCGGCGCAGTGCGCGAAGCCCCCGAATGTTCAACAAGGGGTCGGATTCACAAAATGTTCTGCTTGGACGAACGGTAGATTGTCGGGACACACCATTCAGGTATGAATCCGGGGACGTCATGGACCGGCGTTGGAGGTTCGTATGGTTGTGCCGGCCCGATGCTCAATTGTAACTCTCGTACAACGTTGCGGGTATTTCCGCGCCGTCGGCGGGTGTTACGCCGCTGATTTGAATGCTCACGCCTACGCCTGCGTCTCCGGCGGCGCAATGAATGGGCACGTGAAGATACGCTATCGTCGCCCCGCTGATCGGCAAAATCGTTACGGTCAATGCGCCTTGCGTCAAGGCTCGACTCACAAAGGACGCATCGCCGCTGACCGTGGGATCCACGTCTTTGTAAGAAGCATCCGCTTGTCCTGGAACACCGAGGTCGACGATGATCACGAATTGACCATTATCGAGTTTCCACCTGGCTTTGGCGGTGATGGTGGACAAAACGTCCGGGCATTGCGATGGGGGAGGTAATGGGTCGACGACGCCGTACCCGCATCCGCCGACGGCCGAAGCTCCGGCCATGATGGCGCTTGCTGCGGAAAGGGCAATGAGTCGATCCCTGGTTTTCACCGTGCGTTCCCGAACCGAACCCTTACCATTGGGCCGTTTCGGCTCCGGCAATACTTCCGGCATCAACTGCAGGCGCTTTTTCTTACCGTCTTGATTGGATCCGCCGTCGGCTGCCATGATTGGATACTCCTATATTTCAGCGCGTTGTGATTGCAAAGGTGTGGCGACTTTGTCCCCGATATCCGTCAATGGTCGTCCTTGACCAACTGCTTTTTGCAGCGTGCGGGCCAAATCGCGCGTGGCTTCGCGAATCTCGAATTCTTTCGCCCGCAGCTTGGGCGTCAGCTCCGCAATGAAGGCCTTGTCTTCGTTGACGGGAGCTTTGGATTTCGCCCGGTTGATGATGGCTTCAAGCGTATCTGCCGAATCATACGTGAGCTCGCGGGTGAGGTGTTTTCCCTCGGCGAGCCACGATGGATGGACGACGTCCGGATGAAAGTGGCGACATACTTCGAGATCGAATCGCGTGCCCATGATACGGTTATTCAATGCGTCTTCACCGAAGTTGCGCGTATGGAATGCGCTCATCGCCATGGAGAAGACCCGTTCGACATCGCGATCACCAAGCGCGTAATCCCATTGCAAATAATCTCCGGTGCACCGACCTTCCGCCTGCATCCGCGCGAGGAGCGGCGTTCCGGCATAAAGTTCGACGCGACCGAAATTGGATGGGTATTCCGCCGCAAATCGCATGAATGCCACGTTCGTTTCGAGGCTCTCGATCGTCGTATCCGGATCGAAAATGAGCATGTTGAAGCAGGTGTACAAATCGAGCTCGCGGACCAAACGAATGGCCGATCGATTCTGCTTCGTCCCGGACCAACGACGTAATGTCGTGAGCCCCTGATCGGCGTCGGTTTCAATTCCGATATAAACTCGAATGCAGTTCAGACGCTTGGTCAATATGCGAAAAACCTCGGGATGAACATCCGTTGGGCGAGCCTTGACCACCGTTGCGAATCGACGTAATCCTCGAGCTTCGATGGCATCGGCCAAAGCGGAAAAACGTTCCTGGTTTTTCTTGTGCCCGGGCATGAAAAAATTATCGTCGTGAAATACGAAAATATCGATTCCGCGATCCCGATTCATCGCGACCATTTCATCGGCAATGGCGTCGACTTCGCGCAATCGATAACGTTTCCCGGGCAGACTTTGTTCGTGCCACGCGGCGATGCAGCAAAAAGAACAATTCGCGTAACACCCTCGACTGCCCACGAGCGGCGCAATGCCGTGACCAAAACACGCCGCCGGTTCACCTCGCCGATCGGGTGGAGGCAACCGCGCCAAGTCGGGCAATGGCGCCGGCGGAGCAACGTGCGCCCGCCCGGTCTCGTCACGATAAACAATGCCGGCCAAATTGGAAACGGTCCGCCCGGCAGTCACCGCGTGACACAATTGCACCAACGTCTCTTCGGCTTCTTGGCAAACGATGGTATCGATTTCGTTGAAATCATTCAATATTTCTTTGCCGGCAAATGTCGCGAAATGCCCGCCCGCCGTGATGTGCCCGCGATAGCCGCGATCGCGAAGCGCAATCGCCAGCGCCAACGATTCTTGCGCACGCCATTGGAATGCAAGCGATATGCCGATTAAAAAGGGTGCCTCGGGCGCTCCGAGTATCTCGTCGAGCACTCGCCCGAAATCCGTGTCGTACTGAAACGCGACGATTCGGCTTTCATAACCCGCGCAAGCAAGGGATGAAGCCAAATAACGCAGGCTCAGGTTCTCTTCGATTTCCGGACCGACGAGCGCTACCCAGGGCATCGCATGAAGATAGCAGCAACCTTCGGGGGGCCGCAATCGTGAAAATGCCCGCCGTTCGATTTCTACGCTGGTTTTTCAATGTGCCGTATCGTCATACTCAATCTCGAATGACACGGCCCACGGCTGCGCCGGCGCGAGCTCGACCAGGCCATCGCCGTTGTGAAATGCATCGACGTTGCAGGTCATCGGTTCGATCGCAATGCTGGTTCGGGCCGGTGGAGTGAAGACCTGGAAGAATGGAAATTGCTTGCCGGAGGCTCGTATTCGCAGTGTTCGACCATCGGCACGCAGCGTTGACGTCTGCGTGGATTCGCCGGCGACGGCGAAACAAGTATCCAGTTGGGTCTGTCCAATCCATCGTTCGTCTTGGAAATACGAATACGGTGAACGAATTCCGGTGGGGATCATTCGGTCGTCGATCTCCACACGCTCGCACGCCGGCAATTGCAAGTGGTGCGCATCGGCCTTTTCCGCGAGGTGAAAGTAGGGATGCCATCCGAGGCCCACGGGAATCGATTCGTGATGCTCGTTCGTCACGGAAAACGACACGATGAATCGCCCTTGGATCGTCATGGCAAACGTCGCGTCGAACGTGAACGGAAATGGGTACGCCGGGTTTTTCCCATCGTTATGGAAGCGCGACGTGATCGAGGCCATTTCTTTCTTCAGCTCGATGCGTTCGACCTGTAAAACCTCGTGGCGGACGAATCCGTGAATGGCATTGTTCGTCGCCACGTTGTTGATGGGAAAAACGTAATCCCGACCTTTCCACGTGTAGCGCCCGTCGCGCAAACGATTGGGGAAGGGGAACAGAATGGCGCTCTTGCCCCATTTGCCGGCCGTCAGTTCTTCCGGCGTCGTGTATCCATCGAGTATGTTGCGGCCGGAAAAACGTATTTCCGTGACGTTGGCGGCGACTTCGGGGACGATATCGAATCCGTGTCCAAGCTCGAAATGCTGAAACCGGTAACGTCGATAGGGGCCGAATTCGGATTCTTCCAAATGAAACATGATTATCGTCTCCGGGGAGCCTCGGCGCTCGCGGCTGATTCGAGGCGATTAACAGCCGCTGAGCATGCAGTTACCGGTGCACTTGGCGTTGGCGCCATTGTGACATACGACGTTGCACGCTTGAGCGCCGACGCACTCGACGTTGCATGTCGAGCCATTGTCGCAATCTACATTGCAACCACCTTCGACACAGTTGATATTGCAAAGCGCGCCGTTGGAGCACTTCGACGTGCAGCTCGGCATCGAGCACGTGTACGTACATTTCGTGCCCTGACCGTCACAGTCCATTTGACATCCGCCCGTTGTGCAAATCCCGGTGCAAGTGCCTGTGGAGCATTGACAGCCGTTCGAGCAATCCGGATCGGGTCCGCCGCTCGACGAACTCGTCGTTGTTTCTCCAGACGAACTCGAACTCGTCGTTGTTTCTCCAGACGAACTCGACGAAGCCTCCATTCCCGAACTGCTCGAGGAAGTGACGGAGGTTGATCCTCCCGCGCCACCTCGTCCGCCTGCGCCTCCGGCGCCGCCGCTGGAACCTGTCGAGCCGGTTGATTCGGACGGCGGTGAATAAGAACAGGCTGCGAACATTGCAACCGGGACGAGGGCGAGGAAGTGACGCATCGATTCACTATATGCCCAAACGGGGCGCGAATCAAAGGTGTGCATGCAGTTCGCGATGCCGGGCGAACATCCCGAGCGATAGGCTATCGGTCATTGCGTAACGTCGGCGCTAATCGTCGAGCTGATATCGTGTCCAAGGCCCAGGCCGAAATGCTGGAATGGATCAACCAATGACGAACCGAATTGGGATTTTTGCGAGCGCGACCGCGAGCCGTCAAAGGGTCGTGCAGCTGGTGTCGAGCTTGCAGCCCGTTCCAACGCATGTGCTCGTGCCCGGATTGTTTGCACAATAAATGATACAGTTGTCTCCGCCGGTGCAGTCGAGGCTGCACGTTGCACCACTTTCGCAATACATGACGCAGTTCCCGCCGGGACAGCCGAGGTAACAGACAGCGCCGCTGTTGCATGAAGCGGAACAACCTGAGTTACAGCTGAAGGTGCAAGCGGCTCCGACGCAATCCATTTGGCAACTCGAATTGCATCCACCGGTGCACGCACCACCATTGCAAGAGCAATTGTTCGTGCAGTCCAGGACACCCCCGGCGCTCGAAGAGCTCGTTATTGTACCACCGGTCGAACTCGATGAGCTTTCCATGCCCGAGCTGGTGGATGAGCCGCTGGTTGTCGACGTACCGGAGCCGCCCATTCCACCTTTTCCGCCCGCACCGCCTGCGCCGCCGGGATCGCCGGAGCCGGTGGAACCCGTCGATTCGGTAGGGGCCGTATAGGAACACGCCGCGAATAGTGCAACCGGAATGAGAGCGAGAAGGTGCCGCATCGATTCGTATTGTAAGCGCGGGATGAAACACGAAGCAAAACATTGTGTTCGTTTTTTCGAACTTCGTGTCGTTTTACGATTCGCTTGCAATCACGATGTCAAACATGCTCTTCTGCTCCGCATGTCCGTGCGCGATTTTTCATTCGTCCTGCTTGGTGGTATTTGGGCTCTTGCCTGTAATTCGTCGCGAGCGCCTGGGGATTCGAGCGGTGCCGGGCTCGCCATACCTTCGATTTCCGCTTCGGGTTCCGCGGCGCCCGTGATTGAAGCAAAGCCGCTGAAACCTACGACACGGGATGGATCTTCGATTACGCGCGCCCCCAAAGACGACGTGCTTTTCATTGCCGACGAAGATCATCGCGCAATTTACATCGTGCCATTTCCCATAACGGAAGAAACGCCCGTGACGACGATGGCCATGCCCGGCCGTCCCGCGCAAATCGTCGCCTCGAAAGACCGCATCTTCGTGACGATTCGCGAAATGCCCGAAGGCGGTGGAGGCGTATTGCTTTTTCAGCGCGATGGAAAGTTGGGGCTCAAAGAAATCGCGCGCATTTCCGTGGCCACGGATGCTTGGGGTATCGCGCTCAGCCCCGACGAATCGTTTGTCGGGGTGACGAGCGCGTGGGCGGCCAAGGTCTCTTTTATCGATTTGGCCACGGCCAAAGTCCGGGCGGTCGTCGACGTGGGACGTGAACCTCGAGGCATGACCATATTGCCCGACGGCAAACGCGCGTATGTTTCGCACCTCGTCGGCCGTGAAATCACCCATTTGGGCGATATCGACGGATCGAGTCCGGTGGTCAAGAAATTCGATTTCCCCCCGGCAGTCAATCGTCGCGGCGAAAACACGAATGCTGCCCTCGGGTACAGCGTCATTGCGAGTCCCCGAGGGGACCGCATCTTTTTTCCGCGTCACGCCTTGGGTACGGAAGCAGGTGATTGGTTTGGCGCGTCCGCCATCGATGTGTGGGTGTCCAATTCCAATACGCCGCTGGCTCCGCCTTTGCGCATCAATCGCAATGTGGCCACGGTCATCAACGACTCGGATCCGTTCGATGTTCATACGTGGAAAGGAACGGAAGTGGGTGCCGTCAGCTTCATCCAGCCGCGCGCCGCGGTGTATCGTGCGTCTCGACGAACCCTGCTCGTCGCCAGCGAAGGCACCGATCAAATCATGGAATTCGATGCGTTGATGCAGGATCCAAGTTTGGCACGGATCAACGTCTACGACATTTCGCAATACGACAATAAGAACTACCATCTGGCTACGACGTGTGGTGCTCCCTCGGGCATCGCGCTGTCCGAGAATGAGCAAGTGGCGTATGTTCATTGTCGCTCGACCGACGATCTCGTCGCGTTGCGGCTCATACAGCCGAGCATGAATACGACGACGGCGCCTCCCATTTCGTTGCGTCTGGTAAAACCCAAAGAAACGCCGGAAGACCAATCTTATCAGTTGGGACGCGCATTGTATTACAATGCAACCGACGAAATTACCAGCGGCAATCTGGGTTGTGCGGGATGCCATCCCGACGGCCGGGATGATGGACACGTTTGGCACGAAATACACTTCCACAGCAGCAGCTTCAATGAAGATTTCGTGAACTTCATGTCGAGCGTGGATTCGATCAGCGCCGTGCAAGATCAAGGGATGATTGAAGGTGGTTATGGTTGCGGTGGTCCCTTCGCATTCGATGCGTTGGATTCCGAAAAGGATAAGGACGACGCGATCATTGGACTCGGTTTTCCACGCCAAACGCCCATGCTCGCCGGACGAGTCTCGGCGCCGGGACCTTATGGATGGCATGCGGAGAGCGACGATTTAATCAAACGTTTGATCGGTGGTTTCGGACTGCACCGCTGGCGGGTCGGCTCGGGAACGGACGACAATCGGCGCGCTCGGGCGGGACACATCGCCAAATTCATTCGAGAAGGACTCGTTCCACCCGAATCAATCAAGCGGGAATTGACGGACGAAGAGAAAAAGGGCAAAGAAATTTTCGAGAGCGAAAAAGCGCAATGCTCGCGCTGTCACGTTCCGGCCACGGGTTTTACCGATCGCGCCCCGATCCCCGTCGGCGATCCTCCAAAAATCAAAGGGTTTGCCCCCGAAGAAAACAAGGCTTACAAAACACCTTCGCTTTTGTATGTGCGCGGCACAGCTCCCTACTTTCACGACGGCAGATACCAAAGCTTGCAGGACCTTGTCGAGAAAAACCCGGATACCATGGGTAAAACGATGCATCTGTCCGCGGACCAAAAGAAGGCGCTCGTCGCTTACCTGGAGACGTTATGAAAACGCGTGATTCGTTGCGGTGGTCGTTCGTTTCCGTCGTTTTGCTCGGCGCATTGGTCCTTGGCGGGGCGGCATTGACCCTGCGGTCCGCATCGGCCGCGGATCCCATTGCTGTTGCTTCCGCTTCCGGATCGGCATCGGTAGCGGCGTCGGCGTCCGTCGCCTGGCCCGTAGGACCGCCGAAACGCGATCCCGAGCCCGAGCCGCTCGAAAAACAAACGATTCCCACGGAAAAAAGCAAAGTTCCCACGCTCGATGAATGGCGTAATGCCAAGCAGGTCGAGGTGCTACGTCGAGGCGTTTATTTCGAGTCGGATTGCAAGGCATACCTCGTGCGAGAATGGCTCAAGATCAAGTGTGAGCTGCCGGTCGGCGCCGTTTTTCAGCATTCAGGAAATCCCGAAGGCGTAGCTTTTTGGGTTCGTCCCAAGGCGGAGCTGATCATGGATATGAATTCGCCCAATCCCGGCGAAATGCTTTTTCCCCTCCGTCAAGGTGATCGCCGACTCCTTCAATTCTTTACGCTCCGTCACGATTCCTGCATCGGCATAGGCTTTGAGCCTTCCGTCATGGTCGATGAAACGTGGCTCGAAGGCGAACCCGCGCCGACGGTGGTGTTACGATGATTCGAACTGTCTTGTCATCGTGCCTTGCGGCGTTTGTCTTGGTCGGTTGCGGACAACCTGCCCAGCAAGACGTGGCTCCGATTGCGTCGACAAGCGCTTCGAGTGTCCCGGCCAAACCCAAGGCGCAACGTAAAATGACGCCGGCTGCGTTACGCGTCGCCGACGAGAAAGACTGCGCGGCGGGGAAAGTGGATGCATGTCGGCGCATGGCCGACCGTTATCGAGGGTATGGGCATCCGGCAGGTTGCGGTCTCGAACGACCACTCGCGGAATATGCGCATGCCGGCGTCGTCGAACCGATGCGCGTCAGAATCAAACGGGCCATTGAAGATCGAATCGAAGACGATAAGGAGTTTTTGGTTTGGATTGCCAAAGCGTGCGACCTCGGCGATAACGAGGCCTGTGTCTTCGAGCGATCCATTCGTGAACAACACCAAAGTTCCATCACCTTCGAACTGGACACGATTGCTCTACGCAGCGATCCGGAAACATCGGCGTTGATTGCTTTTCACGCTCTTTGGGATCCCGAGCGCCACCCTGAATTCATAGATCGCCGAAGAATATGTTTGCTGGAATCTCGCACCGGTTGCTGGGCCGCGCCCGACATCATCTTTACGCCCGCGAAGAAAAAGGCACAACCCGAGCTGACACCGGACTTGATGGCCAAACTCCAAGAGATCGGCAAAAAATCGCTCGATTACGCATCATTGAGAATGATGCTCGACAAACACGGTTATGCGCCCGAAGCCCTCGAACCGCTCGAAGCGGATGCGCGCAAAACGCTCGTACAAGCTTGCGAAGATGGGGCGTGCGTGTGTGGTGATGCGGCGCTGAGTTTGCCTGCGGATGATCCGCGGGTGCCGGATTTGGCCCGTTGGGGATGCGAAAATGGCGAAGTGAACGGCTGTTTTATGCTGGCCAAGTTGCACGAAGAAGGTCGCGGTGTCGAAAAAGACGAAGTCTTCGCGCGTTCATTATACGAAATGGCTTGTCCGGCCGTTCGATCCGCTTCCGAAGAAAAATGGGGGGATTATTCGCCGGCAGCTTGTTCCCGATTGGCGGAAATGGCCGAAGGTGGCGTCATGCCGCTGAAAAACAAAGCACGTGCCGTGTATTATGCCGAATACGCATGCCGCAAACCCGGCTACGAACGGGATCATTCCTATTGCGTCAAGTTTGCCAAGTATTGGATGACGGGCGTCCTTACTCAAACATGCGTAATCCAGGATGGTGAATGGTGTCGCACCAACATCCAAAACGCCGAAAACTTCCTGCATGGCCCCGACTCGTCCACGGTGCAGGCGAAAGAATGCGAGCGTCCCAGCGTCAAGGCTTTGTGCGCCGCCGCGGAGACTGAGCTTCAAGCATTGAAGAAAAAAAAGAAATGACGTGCAGGCACGAGGTGAATCCATGAACGCAAACGAACCGCAGGATTTTGAGGCCTTCTATCAGCACTTTCTCACGTCGCATACGCGCGCGGTCACGCGCTGGATGCACGTCGCCGCCGTCGGCGCCGGAGTGACGGGGGTAATGGTTGCTCTGGCCAAACGTCGACCCGGACCGGCGATCTTGGGCATCGGCGCAGGTGTGGCCCTCGCCGTCGGAGCGCATCCGCTCTTCGAGGGCAATACGCCTCAAAATGCGGGCAGGCCGCTTTGGGCAGCTCGAGCCGTTTTGCGGATGTGTTATCGACAGGTGACGGGTGGGATAAACGAGGATATTGCGGCGGCGACGAACATTCCCGTTTGATCACGGGTTGGATTCATTCACGAGGCCGTGTTTACGGGCAGTTTTTCGGATGAAACCCATCGCGGGGCCACGTCGCTACGCCGCCGGGCGAGACCGTACTTACCGCCGACAAGTCCGCCGGCGGCAAATCCTCGTCGAGCACCGCCAGCGCCGACGATATCGCCGATTTGACTTTGCCTGATGCAATATGTGCATCCACTTGGGATGACGCCAAGTCCGTACAGGCGCTAATCGACTTCCCATGTCGTGTTGCCCGTATGAGCTCGATCCAGGAAGTAGTGATGGTTTTGTGATTGGATGGCGTCGATAGCAGCGGCAAGATCGTCCGCGTCTCCCGTACTGGAATATGCTTGATGCGCTGCATGTAATGCCGGGAGCGCTGCTGTTCGCTGGGAATACGCCAGTAACATGGCACCGCGATATCGGACCCCCTTAGCTTTGTCAGATATGGCCGAAATGCCAAGCGCTACTGCATCCTCGCTTTCCCGTGCATAGCGCATCGCGTGATATACGCACGCGCTCCTGACTTTCCACGAGCGCGCCGTGTGAAATCTCGACCGGAGTATTTTCGGAAATTCCGATCCCAAGCAACGCAACTCTCGAACTGCACTCCACTCACGATCGCCCCCGCTTCCATCGATGCAGTTCATGAGTTCTTCGATCCGTTTTGTATCCATGGCTTGTCCATTTTACGGTATCCGCAGCTGCACTTGTGCATTGGGATCGTTCTTTTGTATCACCGTTTCGTGTCTGCCACCATTGCTTGGATTCATGTCGAATTCGATGCAATGGTGTCGCCCATTTTTGTCGAATTGGATATCGGGCCTATTCGTGCCGACTTTGTTCCCATTTATGTCGACTTGCTGTTGGTTTTTTCGAATATTTGTCACCGCAGGATCCTGCCGAAGTCGGGCGATCGCAGTGTCAATCGCGGCATCATGAGCGGTACCGCCATGAGGTTTGGCGACGCCCCCATTTGCTGGAGGTCCCGCCTTGTCCTTGGGCACTGGCGCCTGCTTCTGCCGCGGCTTCGTGACCGTTGTCGTCCCCGACTCGGTTCTCGACGTCGTCACTCCGGTCGTGCGATCGTACGTCGTCGTGCGTGTTTCGACGGGCGTCGGTGGTCCGCGCTCGGATACCGCCGGCGTCGTCGATTGCGAGTTTGGCTTGGCCGGCGTTTCCGTCGGTTTGGCCGGGGCAGCCTGCTGCGTTGGAGCTTGTTGTTGGACCGGTTTTTCGGTCAGCGGCGCTTCGCAAGGTTCGCCCTCGCGCCGAAG
>CAYSYX010000038.1:0-34762 GCA_964435055.1 uncultured Polyangium sp.
GTCATCGACAGCTTCGTGCTCGGTCAACTGGTTTATGATTCCATTGTTTACCAGGGAAAAAAGCAGGAACGCGGCATACCCCTGCCCATGGACGTATTTGCGGCTCTCGGTAATGATGAAGCCTTGCGACTTTTGGAACCGGAGCTTCGACGCTGGAATTATAGCTCCAATTTAATGGCCACACGCGCCGTCGTCGATTCGTATACGCCGAAGAATTGGAATGCCAGCGTGTACAATACGTGGCTCGATGCTTTGCGGTCCCTCGACGATCCGTTCCCGAATGCGTCGCACGCGCCGCAAGCGATGCGCACGCGCGCATGGCAGCACAAGGAACTCGAAACGCAGCTCGCGTCTTGGGCTGAATTGCGCCACGACACGATTCTTTACGTAAAGCAATCGTATTCGATGGTCAGGGCCTGCGAATATCCGGCAGGATATGTCGAACCTTATCCGCTCTTTTTCGCGCGCCTCGGAACGCTGGGGCTGGAAACTGCGCGACTTCTCGGCGGCGCGGACGTGAGCGACGTTGACCCGGCAAAGTCCGCGGAAAATGCGGAGCTTCGTCAATCGATGGTTACATTTTGGAATGGTTTTGCCGCCACGATGAATCAACTGCAAATGTTGGCGCAAAAGGAATTGGCGGCGCAGCCGTTCACCTCCGACGAACAACTTTTCATTAAAAAGACGATAGATATCCGTGGCGGAGGAAGCGGACCGCCGCGATATGACGGCTGGTATCCAAAACTCATTTATGGTGGAAACCCGACGAAATGGAATCCAACGGTCGCCGATGTGCATACGGATCCGACGACGGGTCAAGTGGTGCAAGTCGGCGTTGGTGATGTGACGTTTTTGGTCGCCGCAATCGACAACGAGGCCGACAAGATGGTTTACGTCGGTCCGATGAGCTCGTATTTCGAGTTTCTCATGCCCGCGACGAATCGAATGACGGATGAAGAATGGCGAGCCAAGGTGGAGGAATTCGCCCTTCCGGCGCGCCCTGCGTGGAGTTTGTCCGTGCATCCTACGCGATCGACGCCGCCGCCCGGAAGAGACCTCGGCCCGCCGCCGCGCCGCCCGTCGGCGGAATAACCACGGACAGATGGTTTTTCACAATTGAACAAATACTTGCATCCATTCCTGCGCCGCGGTAAAACGCGCTCGTCATGGCTGAAAACAAGACCAAACCCACGGACGTCGATGTCGACGCGCATATTGCGTCCATCCTCAACGAGAACCAGCGTCAATTTTGCGAAAAGCTCCTGAAGCTCATGCGCAAAATCACGAAAGAGGAACCCAAGATGTGGGGCCCGACCATCATTGGGTTTGGCTCGTACCATTATCGTTATGAAAGCGGCCGCGAAGGCGACATTTGTCGCGCTGGATTTGCCGCGCGCAACAAGAGCGAAGTTGTCGTATACCTCGCCGGGCTGGACGAAGTTCCCGCAGAAACCATGATGGCGCTCGGATCGCATCGAACCGGCAAATCTTGCCTTTACCTACGGAAACTCGAAACGATCAACATGACCATTTTGGAAAAACTGATTCGAAATTCATTGGCCGAAATCAAGCGAAAATACGGCTGACATTGCGCGGCGTCATCTTTTGCGTTTCGGCGACTTTACCTGCTCCGCTTCATCCCGCCGCAAAAACCCGCGCGAAAACCAATCATCGTAAACGAACCTCAGCTCGCCGGAATCGAGCGCCCGGACACGCTGCGCCAAGCGTCGAATTGGCGCATGGGAATGCTTCGACAAACTATCCGCACAATCGACCATTTTTCGTCGTTCGTGTTGTCGCAGCCCCGCCAGATAGCAATACAAACAATGCAGCAGATAATCCGCTTCGGGCAATGACGCATCGGACGCCAAGTCGGCGAGCCAATGCATTCGCGGCCCCCAATCCACGGTGATATCCCATTCCATCGCGGGAGCGCCGCCGCGCGGACACGAAGCCCATTCCACCAGTTCGAGGTAACTCGGCTGGTAGACGTCCTTGAAGGACGTGTTTGTCGGGTCAATCGGCAAGGCATGAAGTAGTTTGACCCGGCCGTGATCCCATCCCGTCAAAATGCGGTAAGGGTGACCGGCGATTTCGGTGGGCAACGTCCTCGGAAAATCGAGGTTTGCGTCCTCGACGACCTTCAGGCAATGATGCAAACCGTCCCATTCGTCGACGCCGTCCGGAAAATACGGCTCGAACATCATCCAATCCAAACTCAGGGGGCAATCTTGAATGCGGATGCCTTTTTCGGCCAAGTCCAAATAACCGCGCAAATATTCGGCCGCATTCACGCAGCGTGACAATTCGTAGCTTTTCTTCAGTTGCTCGAAGATCATTGGCGAAACCTCGCAATTCACGAGGTTCTCCTTTTCGAGCACCACGAATGTTTCTCGACGCCAAAACTCCGCATCATCCGGCGCGTAATCGCGCCCGTTCTTCTCGAACAATTGCACGTACCGCCGAGCCGGCGCTTCCAAGCGCTGGAGAGTGCTCGGTAACAACAAACCTTTTTTCCAGGCGCGATCGAATTTCTGCGCCCAATCATCGATACCGTAAACATCCACGCCGTCCGGAAAAACGGTACGTCCTTCCGCAACCATTTTGGAGACCTCGATGAGTTTGCGCAACGTACTGTCGGCGACGTACGTGCTGTGCATCATCGTCGGAACGAACTTATACGTCCACACGGGTTCGTCGAGACGCATGCCGCGGGTATGTTCGTAATCCTGACGCACGCGGGAAAATTCGACGACCATTGACAGACTGTGAAATTGATCGGGCTGAATGGGGTAGTACCAAAGCACGCCGTCGTGATTGATTCGGGCAAAGTTGTTCAAGTTTTGCGCGAGTTCGATGTTATGAATCGCGCTCGCGAAATACCGGAGCAATTCATTGCGATCGTGTTCGTCGGCAAACCCAAGTTCGAGCTTGTCGTTTTTGCGTTCGAGGCATAGAACAAATCCGTCGATGCGGAGGTAATGCTCCTTCATGGTTTTTCGTGACGAAGTAAGGAGAATGGTTTGGCGACGTTCGAGCTCAGGGTATCGTAGAAAGCCGCTGCAAGTCCAGCATCGAACGTCGGAATCCCGCAGCGAGGGAACAATTTTCCAGCACTCGGGCGATTTTCATTGCCGATCGGGGCGAGCTCGGCCAAAGGGTTTGCCCATGAGTTTTGGCAAGAACCCCCATGTGGCAAAAGCGCAGGCGGCCGAGCAAAAGGCGCAGGATGCGACGGATGATCGTTCTCGGGCGCTCGCGTATCGCGAAGCGGGGCACCAATGGGAACGAGCGGCGGACCGCGAATCACCGGGCAAGCGCCGTACGGAATACGAACGAAACGCAGCTCGGGCGCGATCGCTCGCCGATGGTGGCGAAGAAGCCGGCGGAGACGACGAAGCGCCCGCGATCGACCCGAAAACGCTGAATTGAGGGTTTAGCAGCCCGTTTGTCCACGTAATCGTCGGCAGACCCCAAAATCGCTCCCTTCGGAATCAAAATCGCATGGATAGCCGTCGCTGTGCCAAGGGCAACCGGCGCGATAATCCGTGAATGCGCCGAATTCTTCCAATGCACCTGAATGGACCATGCGTCGTAGCGTCCGCGTTTTTCCGCAATTCGCTATCGCGACGCCAACCGTAGCCCTTTTTTCAAACACGCAGCCGGTTTCGCCTGTAATGCCTGGCCAAACCCCTCCGTCCAAGTCACCTCGCCCCCGCCCCTCCCCTGCCCGGTCGTTTTCGCCTGCCCGATCGCGCATCTCGTGCCACACACGACCCTCACGGAACGGGGAATGATCCACCGGCGCTTCTGTTATAAGGGCGCCGTTTGCGGCTGCGCCATGCAGCCCCACCGCCGAGGTTCTTGTCGTGATCGAAATCGAAGACCTCTACAAATATTACGGTGAACGCAGAGCCGTCGGGCCCCTGTCGTTCTCCATCGAAGCAGGCGAAATCGTCGGCCTACTCGGCCTCAACGGGGCGGGAAAAACCACCACCCTGCGCATTCTCGCCTGCGATCTGCTTCCTTCATCCGGCACCGTCAAAGTCGACGGCCTCGATGTCGTCGAACAACCCCACGACGTGCGCGGGCGCATCGGCTACTTGCCCGATACGCCGCCCCTCTACGGCGACATGACCGTGCGCGCGTACCTGCACTTCGCAGCGCGCTTACGTGGCATGTCCGTGAACGACGCCAACAAACGCGTGCCCGAAGTCCTCGAAATCACGTCGCTCGACGACGTACGCGACCAACTCATCTCGTCGCTCTCCCACGGATACAAACAACGCGTCGGCATCGCCCAAGCCATCGTCCACAAACCGCGACTGTTGGTCCTGGACGAACCCATCAGTGGTTTGGATCCAAAACAAATCGTCGAGATCCGCGAACTGCTCCGCAGCCTCAAAGGCGATCACACCATCCTGCTCTCGTCGCACATCCTCTCGGAAATCAGCGAAACCTGCGATCGATTGCTCGTCATTCGCGACGGCCAAATCGCTGCTGCAGGTACCGAAGCCGAGCTGAGCGCCAAGTTGCTTCGACAAAAAGGCGTCGATGTGACGGCTCGTGGCGACGAGTCCAAAGCGGCGGAGATCGCGCGAAGTCTCGCAGGTGTCGTGAACGCGGATGTCGACGCCTCGTCGGAAGCCGGCGAAGGTCTCTTTACGTTGCGAGTCGAAGCCGAAGGCGATGTTCGCGAGGCTTTGTGCAAAGCGCTCGTCCAAGCAGGCATCGGGTTGCTCGAGGTTCGTCGAAGCGAACGCGAGCTCGAAAGTGTGTTCTTGGAGTTGGCGGGTTCGTCGCAAGAAACGACGGCGTCGGCTCCGGCTCGAAAGAAAACGGGCAAGAAGACCGGGAAAAAAGACCGCGCAGCGGCGGCTGAAGACAAGGCCGACGCGAAAAGCACGGCGAAAACGGAGGACGGGAGCGAGCCATGAAAAACGCGCTGCTCGTCGCAGGCAGAGAAATGGGTTCGTACACGCGATCGCTCCTCGGTTGGGCGATCGCAGCAGCCGCACTGCTCATCGAAGGCGTGTGGTTCAGTGCGATGGGTTTGTCGGGGACACGCATGTCGGCGGACGTGCTTCGCGAGTTCTTCAACGGCGCGAGCGGCGTGACGATGATCGTTGCGGTGCTCATGTCGATCCCGCTGCTCGCGGGTGAACGCGAACGCGGAACGCTCGTTTTGCTCAACACGGCCCCGATTCGCGATGTGGAGATCGTCCTCGGCAAGTTCCTCGCCGCGTTTGCGATGATCTCGTTCATCACGATCCTCAGCATCTACATGCCGCTGCTCGTCTTCGTGAACGGCAAGGTGAGCATGGGTCACGTCGCCGTCGGTTACTCGGGCATTTTGCTGCTCGGATCGGCCGCGTTGTCGATCGGCATGTTCACGTCATCGCTCTCGAAGAGCCAAGTGATGGCGGCGATTCTCGGCGGCTTGGTGCTCGCGATCATGGTGACTTTGTGGCTGCTCGCCAAGGTCGCCGATCCTCCCGTGAGCGCGTTTCTGTCGGGTTTGGCGCTGCATCATCAGCGGCAATTCCCCTTCATGACCGGTGTCTTGAAGCTCGAGAACGTCGTGTATTACCTGGCCGTCACGTTCTTCTTCTTGCTCGCAGCCACCAAGACCCTGGAGGCACGACGATGGCGGTGAAAACCAAAGAAGCGGCGGCAGCTCCGAAAGAAGCTCCGAAACCCGCCAAAGAAGCTCCGGCACCGCAAGGTCCGGGAGGCCTGGACAAACTCGCACCGTTCCTTGGCGCCGGGTTTGTTGTGTCGCTCGGCCTGGTGTTTGTCGGGGAACGCCTCCTCGGCACCATCGACGGCGCCCGCATGGCCTTGTCGGGCTTGGGCGTCGTGGGCGCTGTTGGAACGACCGCCCTGCGTTTCATGCTCCTTGCCGGGCAAAAAGACGCGGAACGTCAACGCATCGAACGCGCGCTGGGCTTGTTCCAAGTCGTCGGTTTGGCGTCGCTCGGTTTGTACTTCCTGGCGAACACGGACGTCGGTCGCGGCCTTGCAGGAATTGCCGATGCGACCCCGGACAAACGCGCTCGATTCGACGGTGCAACGACGGTCGCGTGGATTGTCCTGGCCGGTTTGTCGATCGCTCCGATCATCTTCGGTGAAGCAGCGTTGTCCCCGATGCGTCGCGCACCTCGCGTGGAAGTCCGACGCATTTACGCGGCAGCGGTCGCTGGATTGACGCTGGCATTCGCCGCGGCGTACTCGTCGCTGTTCACGTACGCCGCCGGCGAAATGGACGTGAAGGTCGACTACTCGTACTTCCGCACGGCCAAAGCCAGCGAATCGACGAAGAAGATCGTCGCCGGCACGTCGGAACCCGTCGAAGTTCGCGCGTTTTTCCCGCCCCTCAACGACGTGGGTGTGGAGATCGACGCGTACCTCGCGGACATCGCGAAATCCGCGCCGAACTTCAAATACGGCTTCTACGATCGACTCCTCTATCCGCAACTCGCCAAGGACAACAAGGTCACGCAAGACGCGGTGATCGTGATCTTGAAAGGTGCGTCGCGTGAAACCCTGACGCTCGACAAGGAGATGAACAAGGCGGCGGCGAAGCTCAAGACGCTCGATGCCGACTTCCAAAAAGCTCTCCTCAAGGCGATGAAGGATCCACGTACGGCGTACCTGACGGTTGGTCACGGCGAAATCAACGAAGGTTCGAGTACGGCCGAGGGCCGCTCGGGCAAACTCCTGCGCAGGCTCCTCGAAGGGCAGAACTACTCGGTCAAGGACCTCGGGATGCCCCAAGGTTTGGCCACGGACGTGCCCGAAGACGCGAACGTCGTCATCGTGTTCGGTCCGACGCAAGCGTTCACGCCGGAAGAAGTCGCCTCACTCGATCGGTATGCCAAACGTGGAGGCAAACTGCTCATCGCGCTGGATCCTGAAGGCAAAGGCGACATGAGCCCGCTCGCGAACATCGCCGGGCTCGCGTATGACCCGACGCTCCTCGCGACGACGGATCAGTTCTTCGTTCCGCGGCACCGCAACGCCTCGGACAAGGCCAACCTCATCTCGAATCGTTTTTCCTCGCACGCATCGGTCTCGACCCTGAGCCGCGTTTCGTCGCGCGCCGTCGTGCTTCTGCCGATGGCGGGTTCGCTGGAGAAGAAGCAAACGGAGGCCAAAGTGGACTTCGTGTTGCGTTCGTCCGGCGGAACGTTTGGCGACAAAAACGGCAACTTCGAACTCGACGGCGACGAGAAGAAAGCGACGTTCAACCTGGCCGCTGCTGTTTCGCAGGAGCTGCCGGAAGGCGTGAACAAGGACAAAGTCAAAGGTCCGGCGGAGACGCGCATGTTTGTCGTGGCCGATGCCGACTGCATGAGCGACTTGGCGATTGGTTTTGCCGAGACGAACCAGATCTTCTTCGTCGACGCGTTGCGCTGGCTCAGCGGCGATGAAAGCTTCAGCGGCGAGATCGCAACGCCTGAAGACGTCCGGATTCAGCACACCAAGCAGAAGGACGTCTTCTGGTTTTACGGAACGATCATCGGAGCTCCGGCGCTTTTGCTCGGCGTGGGCGTTCTCTTGACCCGGCGAAATCGTCGTCCGGTGCGGAGGCAGGCATGAACCTGGGACGTGGACTCTTGATACACGTGGGGCTCTTCGTGCTGGCCTCGGCCGGCGCAGCGAAGATGTGGCTCCGTGAAGATCAGCCGAAAGCGCTTGCTCAGACCGAAGCTACGGTTTGGCAAGGTCGACCGGCGGACGTCGAACGCGTCGTCTTCGACGGCAAGACCAAGAAGGTCTCGCTCGAAACGAAGAAAGACGATGTCGGCTCGTATTACGTGGGCGCGCTCGAACGAAGCGCAACACCTCCGCCCGCGGGAAGTGCTGGAACCCCTCCGCCTGCCCCGCCGGCCAAAGGCAAGACGGAGTTTGTCGCGGTAGGTGCTGCGCAAAAAATCGTCGACGCCATGGCGCCTCTGAAGGCCCTGCGCGCGTTGGGCAAGATCCCCGAAGATCGCGCGAGTGAGTTTGGCTTGGCGGAACCCGAAGGCACGCTCGTCGTGATGCTCAAGGGCGCCGAACGCAAGCTCGTGATTGGCGGGACAACCCCGGGCGGCGGCGATCGTTACGTGAAGGATCCGGCTTCCGGCGAAACGTACGTCATCGATGGCGACGCCGTTCGCGACCTCGATTCGGCCGAAACGCGCTTGGTCGAACGCGACTTGCACGAATGGAAAGAGGCGGAAATCACCGCAGCGAAGGTCAAGACGAGCGACAAATCGCGGCAGATTGTCCGCGGAGGTCCCGAAGGAAAGCGTTTCTGGGCCGATCCGGGAGCTGCCGATCAGAAGGACGAAACCGTCGCCAACTGGATGTCCAAGATCGATCGTTTGCGCCCGACGGATTACGTCATGACGACCCCCTCGGACAAACAGGACATCGTGCGCATCGACTATGTCGCGGGCACGCGTGAGCTTGGGTTTGTCGAGGTCGCACGCATTCCCGCCGCCGACCCCTCGGGCAAACCCGAGTACCTCGTGCGCACGGAACGAACTCGCCTCTACGCCAAGGTCCCCGCCACGACGGCCGAACAGGTCGAGCAAGACCTGGCTTCCGTGCTGAAATAAGTTTGTCTCGTCAACTACGCGGATGCGTCTTCTTGTACACCGTACGCAGGTGTTCATCCGTCAAGTGCGTGTAGATCTCCGTCGTCACGATGTTCGCGTGACCCAAGAGCGCCTGCACGCTGCGCAGATCCGCTCCCCCTTCGAGCAGGTGCGTCGCGAAGGAATGCCTGAACTTATGCGGTGAACTGGGTTTGGAAATCCCAACCCCTCGCGCGTAAATACCCAAGAGCTTCCACACGCCTTGTCGCGTCAAAGGTTTGCCCCGGGGCGACAGGAACAACGCTTGCGTCGCTCCTGCTTTTGGATGCGAACCGCGCACCTCCAAGTACGCATCGATCGCATCCAGCGCGAGTTCGCCCAAGGGAACCAGCCTTCGTTTTCCGCCTTTTCCCAGCGGTGCGACGAGCCCTTGCTTGCGGTCGACGTCGCTCAGCTTCAGGCCCACGACTTCACTCACGCGCAAGCCCGCCGCGTACATCACGTGCAACATCGCGCGATCCCGGAGCCCTCGAAACGACGTCGCATCGGGCGCATCCAGAATCGAACGGATGTCATCGACGGATAGAACTCGCGGCAATTTTCGCGTCGTCCGTGGCCGCTCGACGAGCGCTGCCGGATCCGTCGTGAGCACACGCTCGCGCAAGAGGAACTTCACGAAGCCGCGAACAGCGGACAGATGCCGACACGCCGATCTTGCGCCAATTCCCTGGCGACCCAGCTCCACCATGTACGTCGAAAGAAGAGCGGGCTCGAGGTTTGTCGGGGAATCAACGCCCTGACCTTCGCATAATTCGCAGAGTTTCCCGAGGTCTCGCGAATAAGCTTCCAGCGTTCGGGGCGACAAAGCCCGCTCGACGCGAAGGTGATCCAAATACGCATCGACCCAGCCGTGGAGGTTCACACCTCGAACCTAGCGCCAACCATGGGGTTGCCGCAAAAAACCTCCTGACGCTCGGTGGTGTCCCAACGGTTCGAGATGTGCTCCAATGATGTTTGTCGTTTCGCTCGCTCGTAACGACAAGAAACGAAGCGCTCAACGGCCTTTCGGGCACGCGCAAGCGGCGGGGCAAAGAGAAGAGAATCCACATCGTGATCGGTTCGCCGTTCGAGGTTATCGAGCCCCAAACAGGTGAGAGTCCGGTGGTCGTCGAAGTCCCTCATGCGGGCCTTCAGCTGGATCCCGAGTCGCTCGCGTACACGATCGCGCCTGCGCGAAGCATCGCTCGAGATGCCGATCTTTACGTGAATGAACTATTCCAAGACGCGCCGAACGAAGGAGCAACATTCGTTTGTGCACAAATGAGTCGCTACGTGATCGATCTCAATCGCGGCGAAGACGACGTGGATCAAGAAGCCGTCGAAGGTGGCGGACGAACGCCGTGGCCCCGGGGGCTCATTTGGAGACTGACCACGGATGGCGATTCCGTGCTGATTCGCCGTTTGCCTCGAGCCGAACTCGATCGGCGACTCGATGCGTTTTACCGCCCATACCATCGCGAACTGACGGCGATCCTCGCGCGCAAGCGGGCGAAGTTTGGGTTTGTCGTGTTGTTATGCGCGCACTCGATGCCCAGTTTGGCGCGACGAGGTCACAACGATTCGCCGGGACAACGTGCGGATATCGTCCCCGGTACGCGCGGACGAACCACGGCCGCTCCAGCCGTCATCGACCTCGTGGATTGGCATGCCAGGTCGTTCGGATTTTCCGTTCGTCACGACGATCCGTATCGTGGAGGTTTTTCCACGGGGTTTTACGGTAAACCAACGCACAACGCGCATGCCATCCAAGTTGAAATTTCACGTCGACTCTATATGGACGAGACGAATCATCGGAGAGATGCCCAAGGGTTCCGAGTTGTGCGAGAATTCGCTCGATCACTTGTCTCGCAACTCGCCTTCTCCGAAAGTCCCACCACGAAAGATGCCCTCCGGACGCATGCTTCGGCTGGTCGCTGATGCTTCGTCGAGTGCGCAGCCCGCAAGTGCGACTTCGGACGAAGAAGCAGCGGAGCCGCCCGAGTCGCCGTCATTGGACGTGAAAGACGACGTAGCTGCAGATTCTCGAGCGCGGGTAGCGAACGACGCGGTGGGCGAAGCTTCTGAGCACGACAACGAAGAGGCGCCGAGCGACGAAGTCGAGGATGCCGAGAATCCGGCGAGCGCTCCGCGGGCCAAGGTGGTTGGTCCTGTCGAACCTGTTTCGCCGCGTCCGATGTCGTTACCTCCGCCCGCAGATCCCACGGAAATGCCTGTGGATGAAGTGGCGTTGTTACCCGATCCTCCCGCGGCGCCTGTACCAGCCAAACCTCTCTTGGCGTCCGAAGCTCTGATGGAGGACCTCGCGCCGCTCGAACCTTCGCGAGATGTCGCGCGATTTTGGTGTGCGGCGGTGGGTCTTGGGTTTGCTGCGCTGGGATCGCTTCCGCTCGTGGGTCTTCGCCCCGGAGGAGCCGCGGCAGCGGGTTTGTCCTTCTTCATGGGCGGCGTCACGGTCGTCGCCGCGCTGTCTCGAGTGACGTACCGAAAACGAGCGTTCGCGATGCTCGTCATCGGTTTGCTCGTGGTTCTGACCGGCCTTGGAGGAACGGGACCTGCGGCGTTTATTGCCCATCAAACGCAGGGGTTGGGTTTGGCGCGGGTATTTGCGGCCATCGCCTTGCCCGGAGCGTTGCTCTTCCGCGCGCGGTATCGAGCCTATTCCGGTGCTCGATGGGTGCTTGGCGGTGCGTTTGTCCTAGCAATACCGTTTGTCGGATTGATCCTCTGGCGTCTGTTCACCCACAGCGCGGATCTGTCCACTGCCGGAGCGATCGTGGCGCTGGTGGTGACGCTCGTGGGCCTCGTCGGATTCATGGGCAAAGAAACCACGGGCGCAGGCACGTACGTCGGGCTGAGCGTCTTGTTTGGCTTGGGTGCCGACTTGTTCTTCGTCGATCTGAGCTACCTCGAATCGCTCGGCGATTGGCGCGCAGTTCTGACCACCTGGCTCGGCAGCGTCGCGTTTATTTCGGCGACCGGCTTGGCCGCGCTCGGGCTGTACCAACTGCTCGCATCACGTTTGTCCGGGGACGCGCGCCGCATCGATCTTCACGCGATCACACCCGAACCCGAGCGCGTTCGGACGAATAAGTCCGAATGGACGTCCTAAGACGAACCAACACGGTCTTGGCACCGATTCGTCTTCTCGAACTATTTTGAACGTCAACGATTGAGCAGCGGCCACGCCCACGTCCCTGTGGGAGGCGTCCCCGCAACCGCTTTGCTTGCCAGGTCCTTCACCATTCCCAGCAGAAAGCGGGCAAACGATGCGTCCATCGGCATCGTGACGGCCAAGTCGTTGGTGCGTTGTTCGACCTGCATCGTGGGCACCGTACCCATCAAACCAAGCGACGCCAAAAGGCTCATGAAACCTGTCAGCTTCTGCAAATCCGCAAGCTGCCCCGCGCCCGCTGCGGCCGAGGGCGCGTCCGCGTAGGTGAACGATCCGGCCATGTTGATGCCGGGATCTTTGAAGTTACCGATCAGACGAACCTTCTGAAGTCCGACGAGAAAAGGCATTTTCTGCGTTGCCGCATCGACGGCGGATTGTCCGCCGAAGTCCGCCGCCAAGGTAAACGCAGCCCCGGGCGAAGACGTCGACAAGTCGACCATCCAGTTTGGCAAGGAACGCACGAGTTTGTCTCGACGCAACCGATCCAACGCGCGACGCATCCCCGTTTCGTTGCCCGTGAGGATCGTGTGCGGTGAGAGCACGACAAACCCCACATTTCCAGCCGTATACAGGTCCATTTCGGAGTAACGCGAATGAACCAGGGGCACCTTCGAGGCCACCACGGTTCGAGCATCCGCGGCTCGACGAATCGCCGCGACATCGAAATCGCCTTGCAACACCGCGCAAAAATCAGCGCCCTGCATCGCGTAAATGCCGCCGTACACCTTCTTCACGTCCCGCGCCGGAACGAAATTCGATTCGGGCCCGAGCGGCAGGATCATGGTCACGATTTGGTTCACGTCCGAACCAAGGTTTGACCGGAACATCTCCACCGCATCCAAATAACCGAGCATCACGGGTTTGCCCGGGAGCAAAGCCAACGGATCGCGATCAATCGTCAACGGATCGATCGGCTGCCCTGCGATCAAGATGAGGTTGTCATCGGCCCCGCCACATCCCGTAGAGCCGACGACCGCGGTACACACGGCCAGCGCCGCACCCAAAAACACGCTGAATCGACGCGAAACGTTCATCACCAACTGCCGGTTGAGCAGCCTAGGACGTTAACCGCTCCGGCCGCTCGAGAGGGAAAGAACCGACGATGATGAGCACTTTTGCGTCGCGCTTGATGCCTTCGAGCGCCGCCACGAGATTGCGGTCCGTCACGTGTCCGCCGACTTCCACGTAAAACTGATACTCCCACGCCTTGTCAAAGCCCTCGCCCGGAACCGGACGCGACTGAATGCGACGCAGGTTGCAGTTCTTGTCCTTGAAGTAGTGAAGAATCTCGTGCAACGCCCCCGGACGATCATGCACGGCGAACAACAGCGCTGTCGCATCCGCTCCGGAACGAGGCGCCGGCAGCCGTGAAATCACGCCGTAACGCATGCGAACCTGCCCCTCCTCGGCGATGTTCTCCCGGACAATCGTGTGTTTGTCCCAGGAGCCGATGGTTCGTCGAGGAACAATAGCCGCAGCATCCGCCGTGTTTTCCGCCTGCTCGATCGCCAACAGCGGCGATCGCACATCGACCACCTGCGCCGATGAATGATGCGTTTGCAGGTATTCCGCAGCCGAAGCGTGATCCTGAGGCGTGACGAAGATCTTCGCGATGTTTGTCGAACCGGCATCCATTCGTATGAGCACCAAGCTTTGGACGATCTCGCGTTCGCCCACGAGCTTCAAGCCGTTGGCCACGATCGCTTGAATCGTCGGGAAAATCGGCCCTTCGGAGAGAGACTCATAAGGCACGACGGCAAACTCCGCCCGCGAAGCCGCGACTTCGTCGAGCGCTTGCAGCGTGTTGTCGCTGCGCACGAACTCCGCCCCCGCGCCAAAGTGATCATGCGCCGCCATCCATCCGAATCCGCCTTCTGCCCCGACAAACGTCACTCGGGGCACGACTTCCAGGTTGCGACACGCCGCATCGATCGCGACAAACGCCTCGCGTACGGCCGAGGGCGTCAGGGGCAAACCCGTCGCCCGCTCCAAAGCCGCCAAATGTGGGCCATCGGCTATCGGCGCATACCGCGCCGTTCCCCCGCGATGCCGCAGAATGTCTTGGGCGATCCGCGCCCGACGTTCCAGCTGCCGCAGGATTTGATGGTCGAGTTCCGCAAGCTGCGCACGCAACTCGTCGAGGCGTTTTTTCTCGTCCATAAGCAACAACGTAGCACTCGACGTGCCGACTCGGTGTCGCCCTCGAGGGGAACGCTCGTGACGCAGAGATGACGCGCGCGACGTTCGCAGCGTGGGTCTTCAATCACCCGTCCGTGACTTCACGAACGACGGAAAAGACCGGATTTCAAGCGGGATTCGAAGTCGATGACGAGCTTGTCCCGGACGAACCCGACGAACCCGACGAATCCGACGACGAAGAAGAGCTCGACGAGCCTGATGAAGATGAAGAGGACCCGCCGCTTGATCCGCTGTCCGAAGATCCCGACGATCCCCCCGAGCTTCCTTGCGGTTTGTTGCTCGAAGAAGCGTAAAGGTCGGAATACCAACCTCCACCCTTGAGAATGAATCCCGTGCCTCGAGAAATCTGGCGCCGCGCCGTCTCTTGGTGGCACTTCGGGCACACCTTGAGGGGATCTTCCTTGATGGACTGCTCAGTTTCCCACTCGTGAGCGCAGGATTTACAGGCGTACTCGTATGTGGGCATGTTCAACTCCTCGGGGAAAAGCAGCGAGCTGGTATGACTTGCATTTGAGTCTGTCAACCTCCTTCGCGCGCCGGACACATTTTTTCTGAGAATTGAAGGCTGAATCACGTCTACCGTCCCGCTTGCCGCAAGCCCTCGTCGGGTGTAACCCATGGGGACACTTGGTGGCGGTACGTGGCATTATGTGACGCCATATAGTCATCAGGTGACTCGCGGGACCCACGAATGCGTATCCGAAAGCTCGAGATCGCCGGTTTCAAGTCGTTCGTCGACCGGACTGTGATCCGCTTCGATGAAGACGTGATCGGCATCGTCGGCCCGAACGGCTGCGGAAAGTCGAACATCGTCGACTCGATTCGTTGGTGCATGGGCGAGCAGAGCGCGAAGCATCTGCGCGGTCGCGCCATGTCGGACGTCATCTTCAACGGCTCGGAGACGCGTGGTCCGCACGGCATGGCCGAAGTCACGCTGACGTTTGACAATACAGACCCTGCCGCGGCGCTCACGCTGCCCATCGAGTACCGCGAATACGCTGAGATCGCCGTCACACGCCGCCTTTATCGCGACGGGACGAGCGAGTATCTCATCAACAAAACCGTCGTGCGTTTGAAGGACGTCACCGACTTGTTCCTCGGTACCGGCGTCGGCACGAAAGCGTATTCGATCATCGAACAAGGCAAGATCGGCCTGATTGTTTCGGCACGCGCGGAAGATCGCCGCATGCTCATCGAAGAAGCCGCGGGCATCACGAAGTACAAAGCGCGTAAGAAGCAAGCGGAGCTGAAGATGGAGCAAACGCGGCAAAACCTGCTGCGTATCGGCGACATCGTCTCGGAAATTCAACGTAGTTTGTCGTCGCTCAAGCGCCAAGCCGCCAAGGCCGAGAGGTACGTCGCGTACCGCAAAGAACTCGAAGATTTGATGCTCCACGAGGCTTCGCACAAGCTCTTGGAGATCATCTCGCTTCGTAAACGCGATGCGTTTGCCCGGGCCGAATACGCTGAAAAAGTCCTGGCTTCGCGCACGGCATTGGCCGCTCGAGACGCCGAGCTCGAAGTGCAACGTTTGGCGGTCCATCAGCACGAAGAAGCCGCTGAAAAGATTCAAAACCAGGCGTTTGCCGCGGACAACGACGTCCGAACGCACCAAGCCGAACTGCTTCGCGCAAAGGACAAACACCGGCACCTCGAAGAACGCCGCGCCGTCGCGACCGCCGAACAGCTGGATCTCGAGAAAACCATCGCGGATTTGGTGGTCGAACGAAAACAACTCGAAGATCAGCTGGCCACGGTTCAAGCGGACGAACAGCGCGAAAGCACCGAAGCGCTCGATGAACACGAACGCCTCGAAGAGCTGCGATCCGGCGAAAAAGAAGCCGACGCCGAAGCATCACGTCTGCGCAAGCAAGCGGCGGAAGCTTCCGCCAAAGTCGCCGCAGCGGAAGCGACGTTGGCCGGATATGAACGTCGTTTGTCGGACATGTTGGTGCGTCGGGACAAGCTCGAGGACGAGCTCGGCAAGCTCGTCTACGACGCGGAAAACCTCGAATCCAAGCGCGCCGAGCTCGCGACGGAAGCGTCGGAAGCTGCAGAACGAAAGCAATCCACGATCGCCCTTCGAGCGCAGCTCGAAACCGAAGCGAAGACGCTGCGTGAGCAGGCCGTTGCCGGTGACAAAAAGGTCGAAACAGCGAAGAACGAGCTGAACCAAAAGCGCAATCGTTTGCGGGCGCTCGAAGAAGTGCATGCGCGTCTCGAAGGCGTTGGTTCCGGCACGAAAGCGCTGCTGAAAACGAAAGATCCGTCATTTGCGGGGCTCGTCGCGGATCGCATCGAGGCGCCTTCCGAATTGCTCACGGCGTTTGCGGCGCTCCTGGGGGAACGTCTCCAGGCGATTGTCGTTACGAACACGGAGCACGCGGCGACGCTTCTGGCTGACTTGGCCGCAAAAAAACAAGGCCGCGCGATGCTCGTGGCCGCACGACCTGCCTACGTCGCCGGTGCGTCTCGACCAACTCTCGACGGCGAAGACGTGGTGGGAACGCTCTTCGACAAACTGCGTTTTGCTGAAATCGACGCGCCTCTCGTACGGGCGCTCGTGGGCGACGCGATCGTCGTTCGCTCCTCGGCCGCCGCCGTACGTCTTGCACCTCGAGCCAACGGCGCGACGTTGGTTTCACTGGATGGAACCGTGGTTCGTCCGGATGGAACCGTGAGCGGCGGTGCCGGTGATGCCGTTGCGGCCGGATTGCTCGAGCAAAAGCGCGAAATTCGCGAACTCCACGACGTCGTCGCCAGGCTGAGCGATCAGGTCACCGCGCTGCTCGAAACGCAATCGACCGAACGCCAACGCTTGGCGGAGGTCACGGCGGCCGTGGAAAAAGCTCGCTCGGATGCGCACGCAGCCGAAATCGCCGCTGTCACAGCCGAGAAAGACCTGAAGCGAATCGACGAACAAGTGATCGCCGCGCAAAAGCGCCGCTCCATCGTCGATCGCGATCTCGCCGAGATCATGGGGCACCTCGAAAATACGGGCGGCGAACAGGGCGATGCCCGAGACAAACTCGACGAAGGCAAACGCATTCAGTCGGAAATCACCGGGCAATTGCAGAGTGCCGAGTATCTCTCGACCGAATGGCGCGAACGTGTCCTCGCCCAGCAATCGGTCGTCACCGAGCGCAAGGTTCGTCTCGCCCGCGTACGTGAACGCGTAACGAGCGTCGGGAGCACAGTGGAACGCCTCGCCCGATCCGTGGACGAACTCTCGGGACGCATCAAACGCCTCGACAATGAACGCACGGAATGCGCCAAAGGTGCCGGTGAAGCAGCGGCCTCGATGATGCTTTCGCGCGAAGGTTTGGACGGTGCGGTGGGCCGAGCCCAGAAAGCGCACGCGGCGCTCGAAGAGGCTCGGCGCAAGCTCGATGAAGCACGACAAACGCTCTCGGGTCGCGAAGCCGAACTGAAGGATCTACGCCAGGAGCTCGCGGTTGCGACGGACAAACTACGCGAACACGAAATGGCCTTGGCGCGCCTCGACATCGAAGAAAAACACCTGCTCGATGGCGTCCGCGAAAAATTCCGCGGTTTGGAACTCCATACGATTGTCGGGGACTACCACAAGCGCCCGCCCGTCGAAGCGCGCGATCGCGCGCGTATGCAAGAACTTGGCGAGCTGCTCGATCGCATGGGCCCGGTGAACCTCGACGCGATGCGCGAGTTCAAAGAGGCCGAAGAGCGCTACGCGTATTACGCGAAGCAAAAAGAGGATCTCGACAACGCCATCGCCGACCTCGAGAAGGCGATCGCGCAAATGAACCGCGAATCGAAGCGTCTGTTCAAGACGACGTTCGACGGGATCAATACGCGCTTCAAAGCCCTGTTTCCGCGCATGTTCCGCGGCGGCGCGGCCGAGCTTCGTTTGACAAACCCCGAAGACATGCTCGAGACCGGTATCGAAATTCTCGCGCAACCGCCGGGCAAGAAGCTGGGCAACATCGAGCTCATGAGCGGTGGAGAAAAAGCTCTGACCGCCGTGAGCCTCATCTTCGCGATCTTCCAATTCAAGCCGTCGCCGTTCTGCGTTCTCGACGAAGTCGACGCGCCTCTCGATGAAGCCAACGTCGCTCGTTACAACGAAGCGATCCGCGCGATGACGTCGCAATCGCAGTTCATCTTGATCACCCACATCAAGCGCACGATGCAGTCCGTCGACGTGTTGTACGGCGTCACGATGCAGGAGCCCGGCGTGTCGAAGCTCGTCAGCGTGCGCGTCAACGAGAACGCGAAGTCGAAAGAGCAGGCCCCCGCAGCGGCCGTCGCCTGATCGCGTATCGTTGGGATTCGAAAGAAAAACCTCGTCGTTTGGAGCCCATTTCGTTGGGTTTGTCGCGGACGAGACACGCATGCTTTCCGGCGCGGGAGCCCGACGGTCCCGGCCGGATCACAGCTTTGGCGAACTCAGGTTCCCGCGCGGAAGTGCACGACATCGCCGTCTTTGACGATGTATTCCTTGCCTTCGAGGCGCATCTTGCCTTGCGCTTTGAGTGCCGCTTCGGAACCGGCGACTTTCAAGTCTTCCGGGCGATAGATTTCAGCCCGGATAAACCCACGCTCGAGGTCGCTGTGCACTTTGCCGGCCGCACGTTTGGCGTTCACACCGCGTCGAATCGGCCACGCTCGACACTCATCGGCGCCTGCCGTGAGGAAGCTGATGTAGTCCATCAAGCGATATGCCTCGCGGATGAAGACGTTTCGCGCCGGTTCTCCAAGCCCCAGCCCCTCGAGGAAATCCGCTTGCTCTTCCGCGGGCAGCGCCGCGATTTCCGCTTCGATGGATCCACAAAGGGCCATCCGGACAAACGCATTTCCACGCACGGTTTCGCGCAGAGATGCCTTAGCAGCATCGTTCCAGGTTTCTTCGGACAAATTGTAGAGCGTGATGAGCGGCTGCATCGAGAGCAGCTGTATGCCCGGCCCAAGCGCTTTGATTTCGTCTTCGCTCAAGTCGAGCGTGCGCAGCGGTTGGTTGTTCTCGAGGTGCTCGATCATCTTCGCGTTGACTTCGACCTCGAGCCCTTTTTTCGCTTCTTTCTTGAAGCGATCCCGCCGCTTTTCCAGCGTCCCCAAGTCGAGCAAAAGCAGCTCTTCGTCAAAAGATTTCTCATCACGTGCCGGATCCGGAGGCGTCGACAACGACGGATTGTCGAAACCACGTACGACGTGAACGATCACGTCGGCGTTGCGCATGCCCTGCAAAACAGCCGGTGGAAACGCTCCACCCGACCGTGAACCACTGCCGACGTCCACGAACGTGATCTCAGCAAACGTCGTCTTTTTCGGGTGAAACACGGACGCGAGAAAGTCGACGCGTTCATCCGGAACTTTGATGTTGCCGTACGCGATTTCCCGATCGGCTTTGCCACCAGGCGCCAGCGCTCGAAAGACAGTCGTTTTACCTGAACCGGGATAACCGCAAATACCTACGTGCATTACTTCCCTCACTGCGACGGGGGCCGCGATAGTAGCTCAGGAACGGCAGTCCGCTAGGAATCCGCGACGATCGGCAATCGCTTATTTTGCAGGGAGTTTTTGCGGTCGTGCCGCGCGACGAACAGATCGTCGTGACGCAATAGGCTCTCAATCGGGCAGAACGGCCACAACCGAGGTGGAATTGTGCCACCCCGATTGTTGTCCCGGCGTGAGCGCGATTTCGCCGTAGGTCTCCCATCCGATGAGTGGCACGCGCGCACCGATGACCGCGCCAAACGCTTCGACTTGCCGCTTGTAGTCATCGCCCAAGAAAATACGCCGACAGATGCAGTCGAAAACGAGAACGGCGGCGGGTTTGCCCGCACCAAGGTTTGTCGCGGCAGAACGCGCCGCACCTTCCGACGCCGAGATGAGACGCTGATCGGTGCCGGACATGATCGCCACGCTCGAGCCGGCAGGAACTTCAGACGCCATGACGATTCCTCCCTCGGCGTTTGCCCGCAGCGGAGCGCGAATTTTGTAGTCGCCATCGGCGGTCAACATGCCGATTTCGTGCACCATCATGTACGAATCCCGCGTATCCGGACCAAACGGATCACCCTGATTTTGAGCGAACTTTTCGTACGCGGCGAGCGCGGGACGACCATCGATCTCGTGAACGACGTTCTCCGAAGCGCGCGTGACGATCATGCTCGGACATGCCGGTGTTAGTCCATGACGAACCCCGATCCCAATCGGAGTCTTGGAAAACGTCGCAATGATGACGATGGCGTCCGTGTAGTGTTGATCGTCGAGAAAAACATCTGTCCGGACGAACTTTGCATCATCCGCGGCTGCGCCGCCGACCACTTGAGCAAGACCGCCGGCAGTCGCATGAATCGCATCGACGATGTCTTCACCCTGCCCGGCAAGTCCGTCGCTCAACACGATGCAGGTCGAGTTTGGAAACCCGGCGCCCCGAGCGGCCCGATACTCCGTCGTGTACGAACGCATCGCTTCAGCAACCGCACGTTGTGGCGACGCCTTGAGACCCCGCCCCATGCCCACGACAAACCGAATGGCATCGCTCTTGATCGCCATGACGGTCACGGCGTCATGAGCCACTTCGGCGCCCGTAAATTCGCCCGCCGCCGAGCAACCGACGACACGCGCCGAGCCGGTCACGCTGCGAATTCCCTTCAAAAGCGGTGCATATTCATGGGCTGGTGATGCAAAGACAAACACGATGTCGGCATCGGCGCCCCCCAGTTTGCCCATGGCTTCCGCCGCCGCCGCCACACCGGCTTCGTGGGACGAACTAAGTCTCGAAAGCGCTACGCCCGCCTTGGTCGTCATGTTTGCCTCCAGTTCATCGGCATCAAAACACGGTGCACGACGAGGTTGCTCTCCGTCAACCATCGTCCCCATGCGTTGCGGATTTGTCACAACGACGTGGAGAACTTGGACAGGACTGAAACTTCGAACAACCAAAAAACGTTCGGGGACGGCTCACGTCGTCGGCACATCCTTCAGCTTCGGCAATGCATCACGACAAACCGAAGCTCGATCGAGCTTGCCTGAAGAAGTGCGGGGGAATGACTCGACAATCGTGAATCGGCGCGGTCGTTTGTGCGACGCCAAGCGTTGAAAGACTTGGCTCAAAGCTGCCAAAGCGACTTGCTCCGCGGACAAACCAGGCGCGAGAACGATCGCCACGGCCACCGTTTGTCCCCACCGTTCGTCCGGTACACCGAAGACCACCGCCTCGGCAATCCCCGCGCATTGCTCGATGGCTTGTTCGACCTCCGCCGGGTACACGTTTTCGCCGCCCGTCACGATGAGATCCGTTCGTCGGGCATGAACGAAAAGTCGACCCATCGAGTCCAGCGCCCCCAAATCCCCGGTCGCAAACCATCCATCGACTGTCCAAGGCGTGCGCAAGGGTTTGTCGGGACCGGACCAATAGCCGCGCATCAAGGTCGGTCCTCGCACCTGAATGAAACCGACTTCGTCGGCATCCGCGGGCTCTCCGTTTTCCCGGACAATCCGCAACTCGATGCCCTGCAAAACCCGACCTGAACCGGCTTCCGTCGTCCCTGGCTCACGCAGCGACTGACACGTCACCTGCGAACACGCCTCCGTAAGACCGTACGTCGTGATGGCCAACAGTCCTTGCTCCGCAGCTCGATCCAGCAAAGCAGGCGACGCCGCCGCACCTCCAACCAGCAAGAATCGCAACCGCTTCAAATCACCAGCCAAATCGGCCCGGAGCAGCGCATCGAGCATCGTGGGCACGACGGAGATTTGTGTCGCGGCTTCGCGACGAATGGCGCCAAGCACCGCATTCGGCTCGAAACGCGGCTCGAGCACGATGGTCTTCCGCGCCGACAAACATCGCGTCAGGATAGACAAACCACCCACGTGAGCGAGAGGCATGCACACGAGCCAGCGATCGTTTGTCCTCCAACCAAGATTCGCCTCGCTTGCCCGTGCGCTCGCGACAAACGCACTGCGCGAAAGAACCGCTCCCTTCGGCTTTCCCGTGGTTCCGGACGTGTACACGATGGCGACGATCGGATCAGCTTCCGGCCTCGGCATTGTCTTGTCGAACGCACCTCGAGGCGCATGCTCCGACAAACAGACGTGAGGCTGAACATCGTCGATGATGACTTGCTCCTCGACGGATGTCAGGCGTGGGTGAATGGGGACAAACGCCGCACCGACCTCGAGCAAAGCGAAAAACGTAACGATCGTGTCGACGTCGCACGTGGCGCGTAAGGTGACTCGACTGCCTGGACAAACGCCCTGCGCAGCGAGCTCGTGACCGCGTCGTTCTACCTGCGCCGCCAGCTCGCCGTACGAGATGACCCGACCTTGATCGATGATCGCAGGAAGGTCGGCGACCCCGGTCTCTTGCGCTGCTTCACGAACACTCAAGCCATCCATCGTTGCCGATCCATTGCTGAAAAACCAAGCCCGGGAAGTGAATTCGTCCGCCCGATGACGCCGGGACGAACGTGATGAGGAGACGTCATGTTCGGGTACCTCGACAAACCAGCATGCAAGTCCAAACCACACGCCGCAGACACGCGCGGTAGAGCTCGGGCAAACTCGCAGGCTGTCGCGATGCCCACGGGACCATCGAGCGCATGCGTCGTGACCACGGCAATTTCCGCAGATTCAGCCAGCTTGGCGAGCTCGAACGCACGCGACAAACCGCCCAGCAAAGCCGGCTTCAGGATGAATGCGGCACAAGTCCCAGCATCGATGAGCCTCTCGGGCAAACCCGGCAACAGCAAGGATTCGTCCGCCGCCCACGGGCACGCGGTCTTTCCCAAGTCGAGAAGCCCTGCCGCCGGCACGGGTTGTTCGACATAACGCGGAGAAAATTCGGCCAATACTTCGAGCTTTCTTCGCGCTTCGTCGATGGTCCACCGACCGTTTGGATCCAAACGAAGTTCGCCAAACCAAACACTCCGCATGTTCCGCAAGGCTTCGACTTCTCGGGCAAACCCTGCGTCGTCATGCGCGCGAAGTTTTACTTTGATGGCCGAGTAGCCCTGAACCGCGAGTTCTTGGGCCTTTGCAGCAAGGTCGTCGACGGACGCATCGAGCAGAGCGTTGCAAGGGACTTCCGCGGACGAACCACCCCCCGACAAACAGTCCGCCAGGGTCCTGCCAAACCGCTGGGCAAGCAAATCGAGAAGCGCGGTTTCAGCGGCAAATCGAGCTGGGTTCATCGCGGCAAACGGCTCTTGTCGCGGTGCAAGAATGCGGGAGACGTGACCCAACGGCGCGTGTTTGTCCCATTCGAACGGCCCGAGCCGCGTCAAGACAGTCACAAGCTCCAGCGCCATCGCTTCGACCTCGGCCAAGGTCACGGCGGGCCACGGCGTCAGCTCGCCGATTCCGCACAGACCCAGCTCATCACGCAGTTCCAAACGTAGGTAGGGACGCTCGACGGCGGCGACGGCACTCGCGGCGATCCCTTTGATCTGCACGGCTTACGCTCCTTGCGCCGACAGGACCAACCCCACCGAGAGCAAGACGCCATAAACCAAGAGCAACATGGCAGTTTGTCCGAGGACGGCGTTCAAAGGACGACCTTCTTTGGTCGCGAGCGCGATCGATAGTTTGATCGCCAACGGAATCGAGACGAGCGGCAACAGGACCCAGGAACCGGTATTGGCCAAGACCAACGCGAGCACCGGGACGGCATACGCCATGACAAACAGACCCACGTATTCGATGATGCCGCCACGTTTGCCCAATCGAACGGCCAACGTGCGTTTTCCCGCTTTCACGTCGGTTTCGCGATCCCGAACGTTGTTCACCACCAAGATCGCCGTCGCAATTGCCCCAACGGCACAGGCCGCGAGCCAGGCCAAGAGCGGAATCGAGTTTGCCTGGACAAATACCGTTCCGCACACGGCAACCAGGCCGAAAAACACGAACACGAACACGTCACCAAGCCCGTGGTACCCCAGCGGATACGGGCCACCCGTGTACGCCACGCCGCTGAGCATCGAAGCGAGACCAATCAGCACGATCGGCCACCCCCCGACCCACACGAGATAAACGCCGGGAATGAGCGTCAGCGCAAGCGTCGTCACGAGCGCCGCGCGCATTTGCTTTGCACTCAAAAGACCCGATGCCGTCGCGCGCGTGGGACCAAGGCGCTCTTCCGTGTCCGCGCCTTTTTCATGGTCGAATACGTCGTTCGCAAAGTTTGTCGCGATTTGGATCAGCATCGCGCCCACGAGCGCGGCCAGCGCCGGGCCAAGGCGAAATCCACCCACCGCATGCGCCACCGCGCTCCCCACGAGCACGGGCACGATCGCCGCGGTCAACGTCGCCGGTCGAGACGCCAAGATCCAAGCTCGAAACGATCCCGGAGCCACTTCGATCATGGCTTCACCTCCTGCATCAAATCTCGGAGTTTTTCCGCCACTTCCGCGCGAAAACGTGCCGCGCGCTGCGTCCCGTCGTCGGGCGGAACCACTGCCTCGATGAGCGTCGCCCCCACTCGATGCACAGCTTCGTCAAAGCGCTGAGCGAATGTTTCCGTGTCGTTCGTCCGAACAAACGCCACTCCAAAAGCTTCGGCGGCATGCTCTAGATCCACCGGCTCACACATCGTGAAGAACTTATCGAAGCGCTCCCGATCGATGGCTCGAACGATCGGCAATCGCTCGAAGATTCGGCCCCCTTGGTTTTGCACGACGACGATGACCAGCGGTGTGGACGCGTGCCGCGCGAGAGCAAGGCTTGTGAGATCGTGCAGTGTACTCGTGTCGCCGAGGAGCAAGACGACGGGGCGCGATGCGACGCTCGCCGTGCCCGCAGCTCCGGCAATCAAGCCGTCGATGCCGCTGACGCCGCGTTGATGCAGGACGTCGAGGTGTTGCGTGCGCGGGGGCGCCCAGACGTCCACGTCGCGCACGGGCAAACTGTTTCCCACGACAAACACCGCGTCGTTCGGACAACGGGAAATGACAGTTCGAGCCACCGTCGCTTCGGTCAGGGTCGGGCCTGGAGCATGTTGTTCGGCGAGCGTCCAGACCAAGGCGTCGACACGTCGAAACGCCTCAGTCCAAAGCGGATCAGGCGAGGGAGTCCTTCCGGACAAACGTTTCGCGAGTTCGCAACAAACCTCCGCAGGATCCGCGAAGACGAGCCCGACCGCGTCTTGCGCCGGATCGTTCCAGCCATGCGGCGCCACGACAAACCGATCCGCCCCGGCACACTTGCTCACGTAGTCCGCGTAATTTCCAGACGTCGGCGGTGCTCCGAGCTCGAGGATTAGATCCGGCTGAAACGCTTCTCGAAACGCGGCATCGCGCAGCACGACGTCGAACGAGGCACAGGTCACGACATCAGGGTCGGTCGGTCCAAACCGCGCTTGACTCGTGGTTTCGGCGAGCAAGACAAACCCCGTCGTCTTGGCCAAACGCCGCACGGCATCGCGCAATGGTCCGCTCCTGCGATCGAGGATCGTCGGACCACAAACGATCAGCCCTCGCTTTGCAGCCGCGATACGCCAGGCCAGAACGTTCAGAGCTTCGACGGCAGGTGAGATGCGGGGAAGAAAAACCCGCGTAGGACTACGATTTGCCGAGGGACGTCGAGGCTCTGTCGGCCACGGCGGCGTCGGCTCCAAGGGTTTGCGAAGACGAACGTTAACCTGTACGGGTCCGGGGGTCGGCGACAAACTGCGCGTCACGGCTTGCACGGCAACGCGCTGAACGACGGCATCGGCGAGCGCCGGTTCATGGGCGCCAAGTTCGAGATATCCACGAGCGTAGGCGCCAAACAAAGAGTGTTGGTCCATCGTTTGCGGAGCGGCGACGCCCACGAGTTCCCATGGCCGATCAGCCGTCAAAAGAAGCAGCGGCAGAAAGCTTTGCGCCGCTTCGATGACCGCAGGAAGGAAGTGCGCCGCCGCGGTACCCGAGGTGCACACGACCGCGCTGGGACGTCCGGTCAAACGCGTTTGTCCCAGCGCAAAAAAGGCTGCCGCTCGTTCGTCGACGGCCCGGTGACAAACCAGCTCGGGCGTGACATCCACGGCAAGGGCCAAAGGTGTGGATCGTGATCCCGGACAAACAACGACGTCGCGCACCCCCGCGCCCGCGAGCGTGGCCATGAACGTTTCGATCCAACCGAATTGATCGCGGCTCATAAGGCAATCCCAAGGGCGGCAAGCATCGGAGCTTCCTTGGCTCGCGTTTCGGCGTACTCCGCTCGAGGATCCGACGCCTCGACGATGCCCGCGCCCGCGTAGAGATACGCGTCAGTTTTTCCAACCAAACCGGCGCGAATGGCGACGGCAAACTCGCCATCACCCGCGGCATCGAAATACCCGACAGCTCCGGTGTACCAGCCGCGTGACACCGGTTCATGCTCGGCAATCCAAGCCGTTGCGCGTCCGCGCGGCGTTCCCGCGACTGCCGGAGTTGGATGCAGGCGATCGACGAGGTCGAGCACGTGAAGTTCGTCCTGGAGAACCCCACGAATCGGCGTCCACAAGTGGTGCACGTTGCGCAAAGTCCGCACCGCCGGTTCGTCGGGAACATCGAGCCGCGAACAAAGCGGCCCAAGCTCGGCCACGATCGACTCGACAACAAACGCATGCTCCCGTCGGTCCTTGGAGCTCGAAAGAAGGCCTTCGACGAGAGTTCCATCGTTGACGCCCACGCCACGTCGGGCCGTGCCGGCCAAACCGTCGCAGTCGACACGTCGTCCCAGACGAGCCACAAGACGCTCGGGGGATGCCCCGACAAACGTCCACTCACCGCGCTGAATCCCGAAGCGGGTCGTATCCGGGTACGTCTGGTCCAAACGGCTCAGCACCAAACGAACGTCCACAGGTTCGTCAAACGCAACATGGCTCGACGTAACCGCGACGATCTTGTCGGTCGCCCGCGTGCGAATGCAAGCAATGGCATCGGCCACGAGCGCGCAATAAGCGTCTCGATCCGCCACGTCGAACTGCCTGACCGATGTCGACGAGTGGTCGGGACGAACCACCCGATTGTTCGTCAGTGCCGCATTCAGCAAGACAAACGCTTCGTAAATATCCTCATTTTCGGCGAGAACATCGTCTGCCTCGAGGCACAACCACCACCAAGCCTTCTCGCCGTGACGCACGTAGGTCCACCGAGGCAAGACGAAGCTCGCGTCGGCAAACGCGGTCCAAGGTCCGGTTTCCACGTTGGGGCGGAACGACAAACCTCCTACGACAAACGGCCCCGGGGCCGATTCGGCTCCGCCGACAAACTCTCGATGCAACGTCCGGAATAAATCGGCGCCGGCGCGAGACACTTTCTGCGCGCGATCGACGCCGTGGGCTTCCAATCGACGTGCCTCGCCGAACCCCACGATCGCGAAAACCGCGTCGCCATCGCGTGACGGCGCTTGCCAGAACGAGAGCGACAAATGGCCGTCGTACGCGGCGACGAGCGAGACGGGCGAGACCACGTCCGCGGGTATCGCCAAGGCGTACATCGTTCCCCGCGTCGCTTGCCTGGACAAACGATCGAGCCATCGCGAGACGGAATCGTTCACGACGCCTCCGCGCGTTGCGCCTTTCTTCGCTTCGGCGTGCCGACGTAAAGATGCGCCACGCCAAACGTCAAAGCCGACGTCTCGAGTACGTCGAGACCGGCGTCGTCCATCATGCGGGCAAACTCGTCGGCCGGTGGAAATGCGGCGATCGAACGTTGCAGGTACCGATATTCCTTGGCGCCCGAAAGAAGTCCACCGACACGCGGAACAATCTCGTGCACGTACGTACGTGCGAGCACGCCCATCACTCCGCTGCGCGGTTCGGACAACTCCAAAATGACGACGCGTCCGCCAATCTTGGTGACGCGAGCCATTTCCCGCAGTCCTAAAGCCCGATCCGGCACGTTTCGAATGCCAAACGCAATCGTTACGCCGTCAAACGTTTCATCGTCGAACGGAAGCGCCTGTGCGTCACCTTCACGCATCTCGATACGTTTGGACAAACGTAACTCGTCGATCTTGCGGCTCCCTTCCGACAGCATGTTGCGCGAAGGATCCACGCCCACGACCGTGGCATCCGGGTGCGTCGCGGCAATCGCGATGGCGAGATCTCCCGTGCCTGTCGCCAGATCGAGCACGCGTGCCTCGCGGGGCAAAGCAAGCGCCGCGACGGCTCTGCGTCGCCAACCTTGATCCATGCCGAGGGACAGGATCCGATTCAGCGTGTCGTAACGCGCCGCGATCGCGTCGAACATCGCCCCGCTGCCGAGGTTCGTCGTGGCTGATGCAGGTTTGTCTGTTCCACTCATGGTGACCCCTCCGCCGACCGGGTGGTTGGCTCCGCTGCTTCGAGCACTCGCTTTCGGTCGTGCAGACGCATGTGTCCGCGTTGAATGCCTTCTCCCGCAAGCGCCCGAAGCGCAGCGAGGTTCGACGCGAGACCGACGGATGCCATGACGATGCCGAGTTCCGCCGACGTCGATGCGCCCAGCAAATTGAACGCCGCGCGCACGCCGGGGTGGGCTTGCGAAACGCCTCCCACTGTTCCCACGGCGAGCGGAAGTTCGGCCTGACCAACCAAGCCGTCGGAGGTTCGTTTCCACGTACTCAGCGGACGATACGTGCCGCTGATCGAAGCAAACGCATGCGCCCCGGCCTCGATGGCTCGAAAGTCTTGTCCAAGCGCCAACGCAACGGCATCGACGCCATTCATGAAGCCTTTGTTGTGCGTGACGGCGCGGTAGACATCGAGTTCCGCAAAACGACTTGCCCGCATGATTCCGAGCGCGAGGTCGGGGCCACCGACATCCTCGTCACGCACGTTCACGCGCACCCGTACACGCCTGCGCATGGGCAGGTTTGTCAGGATGCGCAAACCCATCGTTCCACCGGTCAAATCGACGATCGCGGGTGCCATCGCTTCCGCGACGGAGTCCACCGTATTGGCACCCATGCAATCGCCAACGTCGACATGAACATGCACGACGAGCAGGCCGAGGGCTTCATCGACGATTCGCACTTCGAGATCGCGTACGCCGCCGCCACGCGCAACCATGCGGGGAATCGCTTCGTCGCCCATCGCGGACAAACGCTCTTTGGCTTCGAGAATTCGAGCCGCGGCCGACTGCAAATCCTCCACATCGTCGAGCTGAATCTGCGCCGTCATGATCGGAGGATCTGCTTCCCCGTCAAACCCTCCCATGGGCCGAGTCATGCGGGCCGCATTCGACGCCGCCGCCACGACACTCGGTTCTTCCGTCGCCATCGGGACGAGCACATCGCGGCCGTTGATCAAGAAATTGAGCCCCAATCCAAGCGGAAGCGCGTGCGTGGAAATGACGTTTTCGCTCAGATGATCCGCAAGCGAAACATCAATACCGCCACCGTTGGCCCAGTGCTCCCGAGCCGCAGCATCCAAAGCTCCAAGGTCATGCAGTTTGGACAAACGATGCGCCGGAGGGACTTCGTAAAACTTACTGATGCGGCTGGAAATGAGTGGTTTCATCGTCACACCGCCGTTTGTCTAATTTGACCGAGCATCGAGCCGAGTTCGGCAAGAGGAACCGCTTGCGGCCCATCCGACAACGCGCATCCAGGATCGGGATGCGTTTCGATCATGAGCCCGGCAGCTCCGGCGCCGAGCGCAGCGCGCCCGAGCGGCAACACGAGATCGCGTCGTCCCGCACCGTGCGACGGATCGACGATCACGGGCAAACGATGCACATGACGCAGAATCGCTACGGCACCCAGGTCGAGCAGGTTTCGCGTCGAGTCGTCAAACCCTCGAATTCCACGCTCGCAAAAGATCACGCCCTTGGTTCCATGAGCGAGCAGGTATTCGCCCGCGAGCATCCATTCCTCGATGGTGGATGACATTCCGCGCTTCAAAAGAACGGGTTTGCCCGTTTTCCCGATGACCTTGAGCAAGGAAAAGTTTTGCATGTTGCGGGAACCGATCTGCACGAGATCCGCATATTCCGCGACGGACGAGACGTGCCCTTCCCCCAACGCTTCGGTGACGACGAGCAATCCAAATGTATCCGCGGCGCGACGAACCCACTCGAGCGCTTTGTCGCCGTGCCCTTGAAATGCGTAGGGACTCGTGCGCGGTTTCCACGCTCCACCGCGCATGAACGTCACGCCGTGGGCCGCAAGAACCGCTGCCGTCTCCTGCACCTGCTCTTCCGACTCGAGGCTGCACGGACCACACATGAAGACGGGTTTGTCCGCGCCAATCGCCGTGCCCCGAACGTTGACCACAGGACCTTGCGCCGAGACGAGCGGATGAGCCGGAGCCGGCGACGTGACCTCGAGAACGCCATCAATTCCCGCCAAATCCGATGGATCCGCGGGTTGTGAATGGGGAGCAATCACGTAGTGAACGGCTCCGCCCGAAGCGCCCCGTTCGACACGTGAAACCCAAAGACCTCGACAAGTCAGCTCGCGCAATACGCGCGAAGCGTCCGCATCACGCTTGAGTGAGACGATCATGACGCCTACCTCCTTCGCTCCGGCGTTGCGCGAGCAACGGCAATCAGCGCGGTTTTGGCCACGCCATCGGGCACGACATCGAGCGCCGCGACAGCCTCGTCGCACAAGCGCCGCGACAATTCGAGACACTCTTCGACCACGCCGCACGACCTGAGCACCATCACGATTCGCGCCCCGAGCTCCGGCGAGACATCGTCGCCGGCACAGGCGATTTGCAGCATCGGCGCGAGGTCCGGGCGGCGCTCGAGAGCCCGCAACATCGGGTACGTCATCTTGCCTTCCGCCAAGTCGGCGAGGAGGGTTTTCCCTGTCGTTTCCGCATCTCCCGCGACGTCGAGCACGTCGTCGACCATTTGAAACGCCACGCCGACCTTGCGGCCGTAGTCGACGAGTGCGTCGCGAGCGACATCGGACACGCCGCCGGCAACAGCACCGGCAAACATCGCCCAGCGGAAGAGTGACGCCGTTTTCCCCTCGATAATCTGAAAATATTCGTTCACCGTCGTATCGAATTTGCCGCGACGCTCGAGCTGCAACGACTCGGCGATGACCATTTCACGAACGACATCGAGCATGCGGCCAAGCACTTCAAAATTGCCCGCGCGCTGAATGTCGCGCAGCGCTTCGACGAGCAGCCAATCGCCTCCGAAGATGCTCGCGGCGTTGCCGTAGATCATCCGCGCGGCTTCCGCCCCGCGACGCCGTACGCCGAGATCAACCACGTCGTCGTGAAGAAGCGTGGCGTTGTGCACGAGCTCGACCGCGACCGCGTACGTCCGGGCAGCATCGGTAAAACCACGCCCCACGTAAGCTGCCAACGCGACACAAATCGGACGAATGCGTTTGCCGTCTTGAGAGAGCAGGTGCCGGACGCTGGCTTCCGCGACAGTTTGTCCGTTCAAACCAACGGCGGCGATCGCTCGATCCACTTCATCGAGATCGCTCGCCAAAAAGGCCCGAAGGTCAGCCAAGCGATGGGCAAGCGGGTCGATACCGTGATCGACACATCCGCGCTCGAGACTGCCCACGACATCGTGGGAAGGTGGGGCAACGCGTTTGATGGGGTAGGTTGCAATCGACATACGTTCTCCCGCCGGTCGGGTTTTACCTGACCGGACCGAATGATACGAACTCCAAATAATTCTCAGGCGCGACGCCTACGCACCGCACGCAGAGGGAAGCGAATGAGGTCGCCGAAAGGCGCAAAATCCACCTGTCGGGATCGAATGAAACCCTCGAGCGCCACCTCGGCCGCCATGACAAACGCGAGCAAGCGACGAACTCGGTCCGCTTTCAATTCGTTCACCCCCGAACGATGCCGGGACTCGAGCAGGTCCACGGCTCGTTCGAGGCGCGATCTCACGGACTCGGCGAGCAATTTTTCGCGCTCGGAGAAGACCTTGGAGATCATCTTCCAAAAGTCCGTTTCCGCCTCGAAAAACTCCCGCCGCTCACCCGGTTTGAACACCCGACGAACCACGCCCCAGCGCTGAAGCTCCGTGAGCGACATGCTCACGGCCCCCGCGGACAAACTAAGGCGATCGCCCAAGGTCGCGGCGGCAAGCGGCTCTCCGGCGATGAACAAGATCGTCCACACACGCCCGAGGACGCGACGAAATCCCCAATGCTCGATGACATCTCCGATCGCATCGGCTGCCAAAAGCTCGGCTTCGTCTTCGCTGGTCAGGTTCGTTTCGCGTTCGATCATGTTCCACTGAACTTTCAAAACATTTTGAAAGTACGAGTAGTGTTAAAGACACGAACGGTCAAGGCGTCGGGAGACGATTTTTCGGGCACTTGTTGCTCGTTGGGGCAACGCAACGCAGCACCGGCAACGACTTCGTTGACCGCGTGCTTCGATGATTTGGCGGGGATAACGGTGAAGGCGCGTTGACGCGGCGCGCGTCAGCCCTTCATTGCGTCGCGTAGAGCGCGGTGATGGGCCCAGATGCCCTCGGGAATTCGCCCCTCGAATGACTTGAAGAACGTCTCTTGGTCGTCGAGGTCGGCTCGCCATTCGTCGGTGTGAATGGCGAAAAGTTCATCCATCGCGCCGGGCGACAAACTCAATCCTTCCAGATCGAGTTCGCCTTCTGCGGGCACGATCCCAATCGCGCTTTCGCGCCCCTTGGCGGCGCCGTGAATGCGGTCGTGCATCCAACGCAGTACGCGAAGGTTTTCGCCGAAGCCCGGCCACATGAACTTTCCAGCGTCGTCCTGACGGAACCAGTTGACGTGAAAAACCTTCGGCATGTTGGGTTTGTCTTGCCCCATCTCGAGCCAATGCGCGAAGTAATCCGCCATGTTGTATCCACAGAACGGCCGCATCGCCATCGGATCGCGGCGCACGACGCCGACTTTGCCCACGGCCGCCGCCGTCGTCTCCGAAGCCATCGATGCACCGAGATAAACCCCATGCGACCAATCGCGAGCTTCATACACGAGCGGCGCGAGTTTGGCGCGACGACCTCCGAAGACAAACGCACTGATCGGTACGCCCGCCGGATCGTCCATCTTGGGTGAAGCACTCGCGCACTGCTTCGCAGAAACACAGAAACGGCTGTTCGGATGGGCCGCAGGCGTGCCGGTTTGCGGTGTCCAGGGACGACCATGCCAATCGATCAACGACGGAGGCACAGCGCCGTCCATTCCTTCCCACCACGGGTGACGCTCGGGGGTCATCGCGACATTCGTGAAGATCGTGTTGCGATGGACCATTTCGAGGGCGTGCGGATTCGTCTTGCGGCTGGTTCCCGGAGCAACGCCGAAATATCCGGCTTCGGGATTGATCGCCCACAAGCGACCATCGGGTCCAAAACGCAACCATGAGATGTCGTCACCCACAGTCCAGATCTTCCATCCGGCCTGGCTCGCGGGAGGCACGAGCATCGCGAGGTTTGTCTTGCCACACGCGCTCGGAAAAGCCGCACAAATATAGGTGATTTCGCCTTGGGGACTTTCCAGTCCCAAGATCAGCATGTGCTCGGCAAGCCACCCTTCATGACGAGCCATCGAGCTGGCGATACGCAGAGCGAAGCACTTTTTGCCCAAGAGGGCGTTGCCGCCGTAGCCGCTTCCGACGCTCCAAATGAGCTTTTCTTCCGGGAAATGAACGATGAAACGACGATCGGGATCGAGGTCTCCGAGGGAATGCAAGCCACGACAAAAGTCCGCCGATGTGCCGAGGTGCTCGAGGGCGACGTTGCCCATGCGGGTCATGATGCGCATGCTCGCCGCGACATAAGCGCTATCGGTGATTTCGACGCCGACTTTGGACGACGGCGATCCGACCGGACCCATCAAATAGGGAACGACGTACATCGTTCGACCGCGCATGGATCCTTCGAACAATTGTCCCACTTTTTGCCGAGCTTCCGCAGGCGCCATCCAGTTGTTCGTCGGCCCCGCGTCTTGCGCTTTCTCCGAACAAATGAAGGTGAGATGCTCGGTGCGCGCCACATCCGTCGGATGGCTGCGATGCAAGTAACAGCCTGGAAACGCCGCCTGATCCAGCTCGTTCAGCGTTCCGTCGGCGAGCATCTGCTGCACCAGGCCGCGATATTCCTCTTCGGATCCATCGCACCACACCACGCGGTCGGGCAGCGTCTTCTTCGCGACCTCGTCAACCCACGCAGAAAGCGTCTCGTTCTTCATGGGGCGCGAGATTAGCTTCGACGTTTGCGGCGCGCTACTTCCTGCAAACGTCAATTCCTACGCGTTCAAACCTGTGTATCGCCCCGAAGCACACGAAACGACGCGTCAAATTGGGGAGCCTGGCAGAACTGGAGTACGCTTGATGCGTGCGACGAAGTGTAGTGCTCCCCGACCGTGGCAAACTCATCGTGGCCACTGATTTGCAGGGACACGTAGATGATTTTGACCGTGTTGCAACGGTGTTCGAAGAGGCCGCACAAGGCCCCGACGGCGCCGTTTTGGTCATCACGGGCGACTTGGTACACGGGCCTGAACTCACGCAAGAGGATTGGCCCGACTACCTGGGCAGCTTCTACTACGGCGACTCCGTAACGGTGCTCGAACGAGCCCGAGAATTGCAAGATCGGTACCCGGGACGCGTTCATTACCTGCTCGGCAATCACGAACATGCCCATATCGGCGGGCCGATCGTGGCCAAGTTTTTCCCGGACGAAGCGATGCGTCTCGAAGAACTGCTCGGTGACGAACGAACCGCCATGATGCGCGACTGGTTCCGAACGTGGCCGTTTGTCGCGCTCGCTCCTCATGCGGGCCTGGTCATGCTTCACGCCGCACCACACGCGCGGATCCAAAGCATCGAGGACCTGGACAAACT
>CAYSYX010000038.1:34772-38697 GCA_964435055.1 uncultured Polyangium sp.
TTCGACAGGTCTGACGCTCGAGGAGATGGCGGCTCGTGGAACGCTCGGCGCATTGCTTTGGGCTCGTACGACTTCATCTGAACGAGCGTTGAACTTCTTGAAGGCCATCGACGCGAACGCGACGGTGGCGGTGTATGGGCACGACGTGGCGCGATGGGGATACGCGATCGATCGCGAACCTCTGCTCTGCGTGTCGACGAGTTTCGGCTGCTTCGACGGCGACAAACTTTATCTCGAATGGGATTTGTCCGAACGAGCGACGACCGCGATGGAAACAGCCCGAAAGGGCCTGCGAGCGCTGTATCCCGACGCCCCACCCGTCCACAGACTCGGCTTCGATCGTAATCGCTGACGTTTGTCCGAACCGCGCCCCGCGGTGACGTTTCACGGAACCAAGCTGCATTGAAGCAGGCCTGCCGAAACGCGGTTCGAGGAGATGTTTGTCAGGAACGAACAGGCGCGGCGGCGCTGGGATCGCCGGGACGCTTGTTCCAAAGGTACGCACCTACGGCGAGCGCGATGAGAACGAATTGGGCGAGGATGGTTTCGACGGTCGGGTAAAACCCAAGCACCCCGATTGCCGGCAGCCCAAGACGATGCGCGGGCGCCGCTCCGGCCAATTGCAAGGCATTGATGCCTTGACCCGCAAAGATGACCGCCAAGGCATAAAGCAAGTAGCTCGATACACGGAAAAACACCTGCGGCGGAGCGAACTTCCCCGCGCGCGTGTAGACGGTCACGAGAATGACCAGCGCAACCCCACCCGCGAGCGCCCCGACAAACGCGGCCAAGACGCTTCCGCCCGACGCAAACATCGCTTGGTAAAACAGCACGGTCTCGAACGCCTCGCGGTACGCCGCCATGAACGCCACGCCGAACAACGAAACCGCAGCTTTTCGCGGCGAAACCTGCTCACGCAGGAACTTCATCCACCGCTGCACTTCGCGTTTGGCGAGCAGCGAGTAGCTCACGTAGAAGAGCACCGCCATCGCCATGAGGGCCGTGATGCCTTCGATCATTTCGCGGCTTGCGCCCGAGATCGCCACAAGTCGTTGGGACACGAAGAAGGTCACGAAACCCAAGGCGATCGCGACTGCCCAGCCGGCATGGATCCAACGCCGTTTGTCGCGTAAACCCGCCTGCGCCGCGATGGCCAACAAAGCGGCCACCAAGAGCGCCGCTTCAACGCCTTCACGCGCCACGATGCCCGCGCTCGTGAGCGCCGTCGAGACAAACCCCGTTCCTCGTTGATCGTTGAGTTTGTTCTCCGCCGCAGATAACTCCGTCAGCGTCGTCGCGATGGCCGTGTTCAGCTCGGACGAACCTGCCCCGCGATCAATCGCAGCTCGAACCGTCATGTAATGCTCTTCGAGACGCGCGACGATGGCCGGATCAATGGCCTTCAGGGGAGCTTCGACAGGTTCGACGCCGTCGAGGTAGCTGTCGATGACAAACCCTTTGGCGGCATGAGCGTCACCTTGCGCGATGGCCACGCGTGCGCGTTCGAGTTTTGCGCGGGCGACAGCCAATGGAGAACGCGCCGCACGATCCTCGAAAGGCGCTCGCTTGCGCAGGTCGGACAAAACGCCGGGAACGTCGGTTGCGGCAATGCCCGCGGCTTCAAGTTCGGCACGGAATGATGCGTCGGAACGCGTCGCCAGCTCGGCGAGCGCATACGTGGGAGCGCCCTTGGCCGGCTCGACCGTGTGGCGCATGGATAAAACGAAGAACGCAAGGTCCCAGCGATCCTCGTCGCTCAGCTGGGTAAAGGGCACCATCGCCGTGCCTTGGACACCAAACCGCACGGTGTTTGTCACTCGAAACGCGGTGAGCCCCTCCATGACGTCGGGGTTCCAAAAATTCGCCGGCGCGGGCTTGAGCTGCGCAGCCTGCGGCGTGTCCGCGCGACCTGTAGCGCCATGACAAACTGCACAATGCTGCGCGAACAGCTGACGCCCATGTTCGAGCTGCGGCGCTCGCGTCGGAGCTTCACTCAACTGGTACGCGCCGATGATCGCCTGCTTCGCTTCACTCGTCGCCGCTTCGACATCCGCGGCCGCCGCTTTTGCATCCACGAGCTTGCGCACGCGCGCAACGAGCGCGCGAACGTCGACGTCTTTCGCGTTGGCCGATCGCGCCGGTGCGATGCGTTGGGCGATCTTCGCGCCATCCTCGAGCAACGAGAGCTGTTCCTTGTACTCGTCCTCGTTCGTCACCGCGCCCGCAGCAACAGCACCACCGTAGTCGGCCCCGACGTACCCCAAGACGTGCACGAGCCGCTGAGCCTCCGCATCGGCAGAGACGGGTTCGTCAGCACGAACCAACGCTGAGAATGAAAAAATCACGATGGCAACCGCAAACAAGAGCGCGATGATGCGTCGAGCTGCGAACTTGATTTTCATATTCAACAAGCTATCGCGATGAGGAGAAGGTCGCAAGAGGGGCATGTCAGAAGTGATCGAGGGAACCGAAAAAGGTTCGGGACGGATCGATGGTGGGGAGGATTTCGTTTAATGCGCAAGCCATGGCGATGGGTTCATGCCGGTGGGCGGCGACAAACGGAGCGGTTTCGTGCCAAGGCGACAACCACCCCGAAATGCGCTCGGCGGATTCAGCCTCGGCAATGAATCGTAATGCACCGAGAACATCTTCCAATGGAACGCCGGGAGCCGCCCATTCGTCGACCCATAACGTTCGCTGAGAAAGTTTTACGCCATCGTCACGCGTGCCATCATGCAGCGTGGAAATGACGTAACCGACAACGACACCATTACGCTCCAACATCCACGCGTGATTGGGTGTATTGCGGAAACGAAAATATCGTAAAAGTTCGGGGGTTCGCACGATACGCACGAGGCTTGGATCCCAGGATGTTTCGTGAAGCTCGATCATCTTGGGTTCGTCCGCGGCGTCCGCAGCTCGCAAGCTCAAACTCGTTTGTCCTGGAAATTCGTTTGTCATTGCCGAATGCTCGAAAGACGGCAAAGCGACAAACCCGAATTTTTCATAATACGCGGTCCCGATCTCCGAATAAAGAAGCGCCAACGCACATCCTTGGGCTCGAGCGTCATCCAAGAGCCAACGGAGCAACAGCGCCGCCGCGCCTTTTTTTCGTGCATCTTTTCGCGTGAAAACAGCGCCGATCCCAAGCGCCGGCTTGGGCCCGTGCCCGGGTACGTGCACGACGAGACCATAACGTTTCATCGACGCAATCAAACCCGTTTCATCGAGCAAACCGACATATCGCAAAATATCCCGCCCGGCTCGATGCAAATTCGCACGTTGGCGTTCGATGTGCGCTTCGAGCGCCCACCCGCCGGACCAAATTTCGTGGGTCTGCGATGCTGCTTCGGCAACGAGTCGATCATCGAGCTCGGGGACGAACGTCAACGTCATTCAGCTGCCTTCTCCCGCTGCATTTCTTCAGCCGCGATCCGCGTTCCGCGATCGATTTCCTCGTCGTACAAATACGGCGCAGGGCCGAGACGCAATACGTCGTTACGCGCATCGGAAAAAACGCCGCGAGCTCGCAATCGCGCGACGACGTTCGGCGCTTGCGCGCATCGAATGGCGACAAACCCTCCGCGGCGTTCATCCAGACGAGGTGATACGACCTGCCCGCCCAGACCCGCGTCATCCAGCACATCCAGAATGCGTTTGGTTTGGCGAAGCGAAATTTCGCGCAATTGCTCGACCGTCAATCCAAACGAATCGAAATGCCGCAAAACCGCATCGGCTCGGTAAAACGGGGTCGGGTCGAAGGTCGCCCCGGAAAAACGCTCGCCTCTCGGACCATATTCGATTTTGCCGTAACGTTCACGTTCGAGCGCCGGAAAGTCCGCAAACCAGCCCGTATCCATGGGGCGCAACGTCGTGTCCGCAGGCACGCGCAAAAAGCAAATACCTTCGCCCATTTGCGCATACT
>CAYSYX010000039.1:0-37760 GCA_964435055.1 uncultured Polyangium sp.
CGCCGGGCGACGTCTCCATTCAAGGCGTCGGCGTCACGCCCGATGTCGAGCTCGATCCCATGACCGTCGATGATCTCGAGATGGATCTGACGATGCAGAAGGACGGATTGCGGGAGCGTGATCTGTCGGCGCATCTGACGAACGGCAAGGCCGCTCCCGCGGCCAAACCCCTCGAAGTCGTGCGTTATCAGCTCACGAGCGCCGAGCGCGAGGAGATGCGTGAGCGTGGCGGCGATGTCGACGATGACTTCAAGGTCGACTTTCCCATTCGGTTTGCCCGGGATTTCGTGCTGAAGGCTCCGCAAGCTCAACCGCGAACGGCGCAAGTCGAGTCGACGAAAGACTTCATCGAACAGTTCCGGAAAGACGAACTCGGCAAAGTTGCTGCGGAATTGCAGAAGATGGGTGTCGATTGGGCGGACGCACCCGATGCGACGCAAGGTCCGAAAAAGGACGAACTCGAAGTCAAAATCTCCACGGATCGTCCGAACGACGAAGTCATCGCCGGTGAGCCCATGACGCTGACCGTGACCGTGAAGAACAACAGCAAGCAGCCCATTTATCGTTTGCGCGGAACGACCGACAGCGACAACGGCTACTTGGCCCAGAAGGAGCTCATCTTCGGCAAGATCGCACCAGGACAAACCAAGACGGCGAAGACGCCTTTGGGTTGGTGTGAAGTCGAAGGACGCAAGATCGGCACGACGAAACCGCGGACGGCGAATCAGAAACGCATCTGCAAGATCCCGATGGATGCGCTCACGCGCAGCGACGGTTTGCGGGTGAAGTTCGAAGCGGCGGGAGGATTCGAGCCTGCGCCGGTGGAGATTCGTCCGACGATCAAGGCGCTCGATCGGCCGCTTTTCCAATACGCGTATCAGCTCGCGGACGATCGTGGAGGCAACGGAGACGGCCGCATTCAACGTGGTGAAGCTGTTTCGCTGTACCTCACGGTCAAGAACATCGGCAAAGGCCGATCGTTTGACTCCCAAGCAAATATCTCGAACCTGTCGGGTGAGGGACTTTTGCTTCGCGCGGGTAGGTTTGACATTTCAAACATGAACCCCGGCGATTCGCGGAACTTGGTGTTCACGTTCGACGTGCAACCGCAGCTGCAAGACAACGAAGCGTCATTGAGTTTGTCCGTTGGTGATCGGGATTTGCGCGAGTACGCGACGGAGAAGATCAAGATTCCGGTGCTGACGACGGCGACGATCGCCAAGGAAACGGGCACGCTCAAGGCGGGTTCGGAAGGAGCAACCCTTCAGGCTTCACCGGATGCGACGGCGATGGTGTTCGGTCGTTTGCGTGCGGGCGAGTCTGTCGCGGTACAAGGCAAGTCGGGCGACTACTACAAGGTTGATCTTGGCAACGCTCGCTTTGCGTTTGTCCCGGCGGCACAGATGTCCCCGGGAGGAAGTCCCGCGGCAACACCTGCGTTCGACGACGTGTACACGAAAGCGCCTCCGACGCTGGAGATCGCGGCGGCGGCGTTGGCGACGCGTGATGACAAGATGAAGATTTCGGGTGTAGCTTCGGACGGCGAACGCTTGCTCGATTTGTACGTCTTCGTAGGAACGCGCAAGCTCTACTACAAGTCGAATCGTGATGGTGCTGATCCCAAGAAGACGAGTTTCGACTTTGATGCGCCGCTTCGTCCCGGGGTCAATGTCATCAGTGTTGTTGCGCGAGAGAATCCCGATACGGTTACGCGACGGACGATCATCGTTCGTAAAGACGCACCGGATGGAGCGGTTCTCAAGACGCCGAAGACCGACGATCCCGTTGCGGATTGGCTCGGCGAACCCGGAGCCGAAGTCCCCGAGGATTGACGGGAATTCGTCACTCGAAACCATGACTGAAACTGGTACTTTCGCACCGTGGGACTGCTCGCCTGGCTCGGTTTGAAGCAAGGGGACACGTACCCCAACCTCGACGCGCTTCTTGCGGAGTTGCGTCGAGCGTTGCCGGACGATGAGAGCGTCGTGTTGCGCTACATCGCTTCGGTGGCGGTTTTACTCGTGCAAGTGGCGAGCGCCGACGGGCGTTTTACGCAGCGCGAAGAGCAGACGCTTCGCGAGTTGCTCACGCACATCAAGGGCCTCAAACCCAAGGACATCGACGCTGTTTCTCGAGGGCTCGAAGGAACGGTGACGGAGTTGACGGACGAGGAGCGCGCGGTGTGCGTGCGCGAGCTCAAGGCGATTTGTGATGGGCGTGAGCGGTTCGAAGTGGTGCGGTTGTTGGCGAAGGTCGCGGCTGCCGACGGGAAGCTCACGCCGCCCGAGCTTGGAGAATTGCGTCAGATCGCGACCGAGCTTGGGGTGCCCGAGGAAGAGATCGAAGAAGTGGTGAACGAAGCTTCGTGAGCGGGAGGGATTGTCCGGACGATCAGGTGGTTTGATCGGACGAACGCTGCTTCATCGCGGAGAGAGCGACGAAGAGGACGAAGACAGCGGCGCCGACGATGGCGACGAGCGTGCCTGCGTTGAAGACGTAGTGCCAATTGCGTGAGCCGCCGAGGCCCATGATGAAGATCCCGAAGAGGCAAAGGCCCGCGCCGATGACGGGATCGGGTCCTTCAAGGCGGTCTTGAACGACGTCGGTCATGGCGGCCGGTTGGTCCGGTGTGGGTTTGTCCGGTGTTTCGACGCTCGGTTCCATACGCTGCTACCCCGAAAGCCAGGCTAGCACGGGACCGGCTCGACCCGCACGAACCTATCCGAGATTCATTCGAACTCGTAATGCGACTGCGCGACTTGGGGGGCGCGTTCGACCGTTTTGATGTTGCGACGGCCGACGTGGATGATTTCAGAGCGGTAAAGCAGGTCGCCTTTGGCGGAGATGATTTCGCCTTCGATGTCGCTCCAGCCGAATTCGGCGCTCGTAGTCGACCGCAAAATTGCGTGTTTCTTGCCGATTCGCACGCGGTAGGTATTGCGACTTGCCGCGAGTGCTTCTTGACCAACCGTGGCCGTGACGGGTTCGGACTGCAAAAGTCCTTCGTTCTCATCGGCGACGAAGATTGTCTTGGCCATGAGTTGGCGGAACTTGTCGACGGAGATCAAGACGAGCCTTTCGCCTTCGATACGCGCGGCGGAGAGGATCGCGTCGCGGTTTGTCGGGGCGTCACTCATCCGGACGCGAAACTTATCCTTCTTGCGACCCTGCTCGACAATCACGTCGACATCGAGGACGTCGTCATTGCGTCCAATGATGCGCTTGGTCAACGTCGTTGGGTTTTTTTGAATTTTGCCGGTGAATCGATAGACGATGAAATCACCGACGTCGCGTTGACGGTAATTGTGAAGAGGGCTTTGCGTATTGGTGACGCCAGCTCCGTAGTAGGCATTCTGCCCGCCGTAGACCACAAATACGGGTGGTGCTTGAGGCACGACGGGGTTTTGTTGAACCGCTGCTTCCGTGCAGCCGAGAGCAACGATCGAAGCCAGGGGGAGGAGAATCCGAGTCATGTTTTGTTGTTACGAGCAGATCGTGGGTGTGGCCCAATTTTTGGCGAATGACTGGATCCATGGACGTTCGCCCTGGTGTAGGGCTGATCCACCTGGTGCATGTATGCCCCACCCATGCGATTGGCCTTTTCGAAGTATTCGCGTCGTCGATTACCGTTTGAACACAAAAAGCCGACGGCGATGGATGGCGTGCGACGTGCAATAAATCGTGCATTAGGCGAGTGGAAGGTCTTTCCAAATCCCCGTCGAGAAGCGATCATGGATCACATGGGCACGATGGGAAAAGAATCACCTCGATCCAAGGTTTTTCGTACTTTCTTGATGGGGCTTGCAGCCTGCTTGGTCGGCGCATTGAGTGCGGCGAGCGGTTGTGTCGAGCAGCCGACGCAGCTTCAGCCGTTGCCGGGTTCGTCCGGATCAACGAGCAGCAGTGGTACGTCGGGTGGAACCTCGCTCAATCCGGGACGTGATTTGTTCGTGGCGATGGAGGCGGATCTGATGAAGTCGTGCGGGATGTGCCACGACGTCGCGGGTTTGGCCGATACGCCTTTTCTCGCGGGACCGGATCGTTATCAGTCGTTCGTGAGTTGGCCGGCGATCGTAACCGCGGTGCCGGACCAAAGCGTTTTGCTCACGTATTCGATCGTCGGGGGCGGACACAGCGGTTTGAACCTCGATTCGCCCGCATTGAAAGATACGTTGTTGCCCAAGGTCAAAGCGTGGCTTACGGAAGAAGCGAAAACGGCGACGGAAGCGCCTCCGCCCATTGGTCCGTACATCGTGCCGTTCGTACCGATCATTGGATTCAATTCCAAATACCTTCGGGCACTTGGAAAAGAATTCGAGGGAATGGCAATCACGTTTTATGCGGATTACCTGACGGACACGACGCTCGAATTGACCGACATACAAATTCACCCGACGACAAAAGCCGGCGTGCATCTCGTGCATCCGCTTTTCACGATGTATCCCGTTGGATCGGATCCGGTTCCCGAGCCTGGGGATAGTTTCTCGAATGTGGATCAAACCTTTGATATCGGCAAAGGTGGTCAATTGGGTCCGGGTACGTTCGTCTTTCCCAACTGGCAAAAAGACGCTCGTTTGAGCATTGCATTTGAAAAGATCGAGGTCATTTTGCCGGAAGTCGCCGAGGCGGGTCCCGGCCCGACGGGCGGTTGTAAAGACGTGCAAGGTTTCATCGACAATGCTCGCGTCCCATTGCAGCAGCGTTGTTTTACCTGCCACGGCGGAGGCAATGGGCAAGCCACCGCGGCGCTCGACATGTCCGAGCTATCGGCGGATACGGCAAAAGCTTGTGCGCAGGTGCTCAATCGGGTCAATCCGGGAGATCCTCCCTCGAGTCAAATTTTCGTGACGACAAACCCGAATGGGAATGCGGCACATCCATATAAATTCGGCGGTAATGCGGATACATTCAACACGTTCCGGGGCAATCTTTCTACTTGGATTGCTTTGGAGAAATGAGAGCGAGGAAAGGCAGGCGGCGGATGAAGAAAACTTGGTTACTTGGCTTGCTCGCCACACTCGGAGCAAGCGCTTGTTCGAGCCAGGGGCCGACGAGCCTCGATCCTGGATCGAACAATTCGAATACGACGGGTGGCGGTACGACTGGCGGTGGCACGACGACGGGTGATTTCAATCAACCGCCGCCGGTGCCGAAAACTGTGCTCGACGATCGAGTCGTGAGTTATCCCGACGCGCTTCGAACGGCATCATTGAAGCTCGTGCGGAACCTTCCCACGCTCCAACAAATCAAGACGCTGACGAGTGCCGCCGATCAAAAGGCGACGTACGAAAAGCAAATTGACGAGTTGTTGGCCGATGGGCGTTTTACCGCGCGCATGATCAAATGGTGGCAAGACACCATGCGCCAAGGTGGAGGAGCGGCCAATGGCAAACCGAGCCGGAATACGGCGCCGACGTTTGCCGCTCGCGTGGTGGTCGAAGGACGTCCATACACCGATCTGTTCACCGCATCGACGAATACGTGTCCGACGTACGACGGTGCGACGAACACCTTCATGGATGGCAATTGCGATAATGGTGTTGCCACGCATGCGGGCGTCTTGACAAACCCGGGCGTCATGATGCAATTCTATAGCAATATGGCATTCCGTCGCGTACGTTGGGTTCAAGAGGTATTTGCCTGCACGAAGTTCCCCGCGGAATATGCGGCGCAACCGACCCAGGTCAATGGTGCCGATTACACCAATCCATGGCCGTTTGCCGCGCTCGCGACGACGCCCATCAATTTCCAGGACACCTCGTCCGTCGTTTGCGCAAATTGCCATTCGACGATCAATCGCATCGCTCCGCTGTTCGCCAATTTCAATGCGGATGGTCAATGGATGAATTCGTCGCAGGTCATGACGCCGACGGTACCCGATCCGCTCGCGACCGAATTCAATCATTGGCTCAATGCGGGTGAACCATTGGCTTGGCGCAAAGGTGCCGAAGTCAAGGACTTGCCGGAGCTCGGTGCGGCAATGGCCAAAGACCCGGATGTTGCCGAATGCGCCGTCGCTCGTATGTACAACTTCGCCATGTCCAAAGAAGACATCGTGAGTGATTTGGCAACGGTTCCGGCCGAAGTCATTCAACCGTACCTCGACGAATTCAACGGCAATGGGATGAACCTCAAAGCGACGTTGCGCGCCATTTTGGTGAGCGACGATTTCGTGAAGTTCTAGACGCTGCGGAAAGAAAGGAGAATATGATGAACCGCACTTTCTCGATGTTTTTCCGCGGCGCAGCGATTGCCCTCGGAGTCGGACTTTTCGCAATGGCTTGCGCCGAGCAACCGACGAACAATCTGAAGCCCGCGCCGGCGCCCATTGACGATCCCACGCAGGACTTCGAAAACCAACCGGGCGTTTTTGCCGGCGGTGAAGACAATACGGCAAGTCACATGGGTGATTTGAGCGATTTCGGGGCCAAGGATCCTTTCGAGATTTTGGCGCAACGCCAAGAAGAAGGACCCGCCGAAATTCGCACGCGCATGCATTCTTGCCAAAAACTCCAGAATGCCGCACTTCGCAATGCGCTCACGTCGCTCGGCGTGAATATGGATGCGACGGGTGCTGATCCGCCGACCGCCGGAGATTTGTTCCAAGCGGGCGGCAGCGCGCTCGGAGCGGCCAGTTATGATGCGCGCGTGGGTGAAGCCATTACGTGGAGCGCTGCGGGCGCCGCAAAACTGTTCGATATTCTCGTGCAGGCTGCGCCCGAAATCATCGCCAATTTGCCCAACGCCGAACAATGCAAAATCGACGGCGTAGGCGTGGAGATGTTCGACGCGCAGAACAAATGCAATGCCGACGCGATCACGTGCATCACGGGGCGCCCGGCAATGGCGGATCACGTTGCGATTTGCAATGGAATCGTGACGAAAGCGAGCACTGTGGACAAGGGCAAACGGATTGCTGTCGCTTCCATCATGGCAGCAGCCTTTTCGTGTGAGTGAGCGGAGGAAATCATGGTCGACGACAAACTCAAGAACCTCGAAGGGCATTCCCGGCGTAAGTTCCTGCGTTGGACGACTGCGATGGGCGCCGTTCTCGCGCTCGATCGGTCCAAAGTCTTGAACGTCATCGCGGATTCGGCCGGCAGCGCAATGGCCGATGACGCATCATGTGCCGCGACAAACCGCTCCGTGCACCTCGTTGCCGGAGACGGTGGTTTTGCGTGGTTCCAGCTTTTGTGGCCGCATACGGAGATCGCAAAAGCCGGTAACGACGGATTCGCGTTCCATTCCAACGGCAACATCACCGACGCGACCGATACGGACAAACCGTTCGTTTATGCGCCGGAATCGCCCTGGCAAAAGCTCGACAAGCGTCGCCGCATTACGGCCCTCATGGCCGGGACGAACCAAACGCACACGCCCACGCCGGGGTCCGCCGCGACGCTCGGCAATGGCGTGAGTATGCTTGCGGCCGCCGCGGCCATTCAACGCACGACGCCGTCGTTGCTCCCGGTCATTGCCGTCACGCCGCTCAATTTCGGTGCCGCCCCCGGTGCACCGCAAATTGCGACCGTGAACAATGCGCAGGGCATGGTGCAGCTCTTCGATAGCGCCGCGTCGAAAGAAACGCTTTCGGTCGAATCCGACGCCGCGCTTTTCGAGGCGTATTACAAGGCTTACGTGGGACTCAATGCCGCCGCAGGTCGTCCGACGTTTGCCCGTCCGCTTCGTACTGGAAAAACCAGCGCGAACTTCCTCGGGAAAAACCTGGCGTCACAATTGGCTCCGACCGCGGAAGACTTGCAGCGTTACAACCTCAATCAGGGAACGGCGAACAAGCTCGAGCAAATTGGGCGTGCATTCATTACGACTGCGAAAGCCTTCAAATTGGGGCTCACCCAAAGCGTCATGATGCCCGTCATGCGCGACGATCCGCACGGAGCGTTTAATGACATGAACAATCTGCGCAATACCGTCGCTCAGCTCGGCAAGATGTTCGACGAATTCATGAACGACCTCATGTTGATCCCCGATCCGGTGTGTTCGGCGCGTAATCTCGCCGATAACATCGTGCTCACGGTACACGGCGACACGCCGAAAAACCCGCGAGATCGTGGCGGTTGGCCGGATGGTACACCCAATAACTCCAATTGGCTCTACGTCATGGGCAATGGCCACCTCAAGACGGGCTGGTTTGGCGGGGTACGTGCCAACGGCGATACGGACGGTTTCGATCCGACGACCGGCGACATCGTGCAGAATCAACAAAGCAATGCCACGAGCGCCCCGGCCGGCGCCGCCGTTGCTTATGCGATCGCCAAGGGCGATATGCGCCGCGTGCAGGACTTCTATAGTGGTCCGAGCATTGCGGGCATCGTCAACGCCGCACCCGTCTGATTGCGCTTGCAGGGAGGCTCGGCGACGGGTCTCCCTGCATCCCCGCTCAATCCATCCATCCCTACAAACCAATCATTCATTGTTCAGGGCAGTTTGCCGCTGCTGAACAAGTCGTCGAATGCCGCGTCGAAATCGTCGCTGCTCAGCAAATCCTGCCGCGGCCTTTGCGCCGTCGCGGGATTGACGGGATTCGGTTCGAGACGCCGAATGCGGTCCTGAACGCCGCCGCGTGGGTCGCGGTAATTCGAATCGAGCGCCGCGACGTGCTTGAAATATGCCAATGCTTGCTCGGGGTTTTTCCGAGCCTCGTACGCATCCGCGGTTTCATACGCGAGCGCAAGCTCTTGTTCGCGCGTCTTTTGCGGAGCTTCCAGGCCGCGTTGAAATGCGGCGATGGCTTGATCGACGTTGCCGAATTGCAGATGGATCATGCCGATGACGGAGCGACAAACGCATTCTCGGCTCGGGTCTTTCGCGGCGACTTCGAATTCGTTGATGGCATCGGCGTACATGCCCATTTCCCGATACGCCACACCGAGGTCGTAATGCGTGGCAGCGTCACTTTCGGATATTTGCGCCGTAACGCCCGCTTTGAATTGCTGAAAAACGGTATCCACGTTCCATTGCGGATATTCGGCTTGGGCGGCGACCGGTTGATCGACGGCAAAATCGCCGATTTGTTCGATCATCCGCGCAATGTCTTCGGCGTTTTCTTCCTGTGGATATTCGCTGATCTTTTGCCCGTAACCTTCCACCGGCGCTTGCGGAAGGTACGAAGGCCGCGCCATTTGCTCAATTTCCGCGCGCTTGTAGAGCAGCATCGGGTGATTGGGCAAACGCAGCAATTGATCGTCGAGCAGTTGGCGGGCGTCTTCGAGCAATCCTTGATTGGCAAAGAAATCGATACTCTCGAGCACCTCTTCGTCCAGCGTTCCGCCATATTGCGATGGCGAAGCCATGGGTACTTGAGCGTATTGCCCCTGTTGATTGGTGTAATGGACCGCTACTTGGCCCTGCGCGGCATAAGGAGCATATTGTTGCGGATACGCGCCCTCGACGTACGACTCTGCAAAATCGAATCCTTGATTCTGCTGCTGATACGCCGCATTCGGGTCGTAGGCGTTCGGGTCGTAGGTATTGGGAGCGTACGCATTGGGATCATAGCCCTGCGCCGCGTACGCTTGCTGATCATATTGTTGATATGCGTCCGCCTGCTGCGGAACGGCGACGTCATATCCCAACGCCTTGAGCATTTGAATGGCGTCGGGCTGCGCCGGATCAATCAGCAATACTTCGTCGAGCAATTTGGCCGCGGCGGCGATATCGCCCTCGACGCTGAGTCGTTGCGCGAAAATCAGCATTTGCCGAATTCCGCCGTCTTGATCGCCCGCCTCGATGAGGACGTCGCAAAGCTTCGATCGCAGGTCGCGTGACGACGGCACCATGGCGACACCGTCACGCAAAATCGTTATGGCCGAGGCGAAATCGCGAACCGCATAATAAGCGTCCGCCTGCTGCAAAATCTGTCGGGCTCGAATGGCATCGTCGTCGGCTTGAGGCGCCTGCGGCGGCTCCGAATCCGTCGGGAAATCCTCTTCGACGATTTCTTCTTCAACGACAATGACCGATTCTTCTTCGACAACCGGTTGCGCTTTGGGCCGACTCGCAACGAGCTGACGAACGACGTCGTCGTCCGGCGCGCGAATCACGAGCGCTTCGGTGAATTCGTCGAATTTTTCGAAATTTTTCGCTTCTTTGGCGATCCGCGCCGCTTCCTTCAAAACCTCGGTCGCTTTGGGACCTTGACCGAGTTTGTCGAAAGCACGGGCGAGCAATCCGAGCGTATCGAGATCTTTCGGGTTTTCTTTGAACGCAATTTGGAGTTTGGCGAGGGCGGTCATGCCGTCGTTGGCGCCATCGCGTTCGAGATACATTTTTGCGGCGGCACGCGCGTGATTGCCCTCGGCCTTGATCGTCAAAAGACGCTCCATGACCTTCAGCGCATCGTCACGACGTCCACCTTTGACGAGAAGTTCCGCAGCGGCGCGCAGCTGTTCAATCGCACCGGCCGTCTCTTTCGACCGACTGTATGCCTCGGCCAAACGCAGGCGAGGCATCGGATTGCTCGGATCGATTTCGATCACTTTCCGCAGAGAATCGATCGATTCTTTTTCTTTGCCGGCTTTGTGCAGCCGCGTCGCGAGATCCTCGAACGTGGACACCGCGTCACTGGTCAAACCCAGACCGAGGTACAAATCGCCGAGCGTTGGAAGGACCCAACCGAATCGCTCCATCAACTTCGGCGCGCGTTTGTCGATGATGTCGAGAATCTGTTTGTAGACACGAACCGCCTTCAGCGGCTCCGCCTGCTTTTGCTCGTTGGCTTCGATGTAGATGCGCGCAACGCTTTCGTACGTCTCGATCGCTTCCGCGTACTGTTCGAGACGCATGTGGCAGTCGCCGACTTTGAGCAAAATGCGTACGTCTTTCGGATCCTCGGCGACAAGCCTCTGGAACTCGGCGATCGCCTTGTCCCAGCGCTTGCCTTCGACGAATTTCTGCGCTGCTCGGAGTACCTTGTCGCGATCAACCGCCACGGCGATGGAATTCTCCTCGAGAAAACAATCATGCGAGGGCCATGAGCGCCCGCAAGTGCTCCTACGTCACGATATCTACCGGATCTATCGGAACGGACATCCGCGCACAAGCACGGTCCAAATCCATGTTTACAAGACGCATCGAGAAAGGCTTTTCAGCTCGATTTGCGTCGTTCTCGTCCACTGCGAAAAAAATTGCTTTCACTCGCCAACTCAGTTCGGCACTCGGAAAATCACGAAGAACGCCGCGACGACTGCCGACACCAACAATACGATCGCCATCGTAGCAGTGGGCCCCGCGTCTTGCACACTTCCCTGCGCAAGCTTCTTCGCGCGACCGCCGATGACGTGATGAATGCCGATCACGAACAACGCGAACATGAGCTTGCCGTGCATCCAATGGTGTTCGACCAAGTAGTACTTCGTATCCATCAGGAGCCGGACAGTACCGGCGATGAAGGACGCGACAAACGCCGGCACCGACAAACTCCGATAAATACGAAGTCCCATTTCTCCGCGAATTTTCGGGTCTGCCGCCGATCCGGTGATCGTTGCCGCGACCGCCAGGATCGAACCGATCCAAACGATGTTGCCCACAATGTGCAACCACACGAGCGCGAGTTGGGAAGGGTTCGTCATGGACATCCTCGAATCGAAGTCGAACTTTTCACGAAGCGAACGTACGGGTCGAACGCTGCGCGCTTCCATGCGTTACTCGGTCGGCCGCGTTCCGTCGACTTTTCTGCATTTGTCGGCGACGGGCGCCATGATCTCCGACCGCTTTCCATTACGACCGCTCGACCCGTCGCGCTTAGCGCTCTAGAGTGGCTCTTCCGATGACGCAAAGTGCAGCTTATCGCGCCCCATTCGGTCCCGGTGGTGACAGCTCAATCGACGCCGACCTCTGTAGTCGGCTCTTGTCCGTCGCCTTGTCCAGAGGAGGCGAATACGCCGACATCTTCTTTGAATACCGCGCCGGCGGTGGGTTTGCCTTTGACGAAGGCATCCTCAAAGCCGCATCGCGCAGCGTGAGCATGGGCGTCGGCATCCGGGTTTTACGCGGTGATGCCACGGGTTACGCCTACACCGAAGAGCTCACGTGGGACGCGATGAAACGCGCCGCGGAAACAGCCGCACAAATCGCGTCCGGTGCGACAAACTCCTCCACCGTCAAACTCGAACCTCGCACGCTGCCTCAACGTTACGACGTGCCCCTCGTGTCGCTCGATATTCCGGGCCTGGACAAACGCGCCCTGCTCGAACGCGCAAGCGCCGCGGCCCTCGCAACCGATCCGCAGATCGTCAAAGCCGAGGCGAGTTTCTCCGAAGAAATCCGAGAAGTTCTCATCGCCACGAGCGACGGAATCATGGTGCACGACGTGCAACCGCTCTTCCGTTTCGGCGTTCGCGCCATCGCCGAACGAAATGGCAAACGCCAAGAAGGATCGAGCGGCGGCGGCGGACGCATGACGATGAGCGACTACTTCCAAGATCGATCCCCCGAATGGCACGCCCGCGAAGCAACGCGACACGCGCTGCTCATGCTCGATGCGGAAGAAGCTCCCGCCGGTGAAATGAACGTTGTTCTTGCTCCGGGCGACAGCGGCATCCTGCTGCACGAAGCCGTTGGTCATGGCCTCGAAGCCGACTTCAATCGCAAGGGAACTTCGAATTATTCGGGCAAAGTCGGGCAACCCGTCGCGAGCCCTCTGTGCACCGTCGTCGACGATGCGACGCTGGGTTCGTCTCGAGGAACCATCAACGTCGACGACGAAGGCAACGAACCTCGGAAGAGTGTGCTCATCGAGAACGGCAAACTCGTCGGCTACATGCACGATCGGCTGAGCGCCAAACACTACAAGCTCGGAGCGACCGGAAACGGCCGACGCGAAAGCTTTGGATCCGTACCATTGCCGCGCATGACAAACACCATCTTGCTCGAAGGTCCGCATGACTCGAACGAGATCATTTCCAGCGTAAAACGCGGTGTTTTCGCCAAAAAATTCGGCGGCGGCCAAGTCGACATCTCCAACGGCGACTTCGTCTTTTCGTTGACCGAGAGTTACCTCATCGAAGACGGCAAGATCACGCGGCCCCTCAAAGGCGTGAACCTCATCGGCAACGGCCCCGCGGTCCTCGGTCGCGTCTCGATGCTCGGCAACGATCTCACCACATCCGACGGAATTTGGACGTGCGGCAAAAATGGCCAAAGCGTCCCGGTCGGCGTCGGATGTCCGACGATCAAGATCGACAGCATCACCGTGGGCGGCACGAAGATCGGTTGATTTGCTCGCTTGCTCGAGCCACTCGCGCAGCCTATACGCACTGCCTCGTATGCCTCGCCGTTCGTTCATTCTCATCGTTGGGCATGGTCCCGAACTCGAACGTGACGAAGGCGCCGCACAGACCCTTCGCGCGCTTGGCGCCCACGTGCGCACGCTCGAAATGTGGGAAGAACCGAGCCGCGTGTTTCGCGAAGGTGACGACGACGTGCGCGTCGTTCTCGTCGAAACGCCGGAGCGTCCGGACCTTTCCGTGGGGCTGTTGCGAGCGGTTCGTAAAGACCAACGCCTCGAAGGTGTCCCGGCAATCGCTGCTGTTTCCGTCGCTCACGTGTCTCGTCTCGACCCGGCCGGAGGCTTCGATGATTTCGTCCTCGTGCCGTATGTACCCGCCGAACTTTACGCGCGTATACGCCGCGTCGAGTGGCAACGCAGCGAGTTTGCGACGGAGGAACGCGTCAAGATGGGGCGCGTGGTCCTTGACAGGTCCGCGCACGAAGTTTGTCTTGACGGGCAGCCGATTGTTTTGACTGCAAAGGAATTTTCGTTGCTGTCCTACCTCTGCGAACGTCGGGGCAAGGTGGTTTCACGAGACGAACTGTTGCGTCGAGTGTGGGGAAATCGCTACGAAGGTGGTCCACGTACGGTCGACATTCACGTGACGCGTTTGCGCACGAAGTTCGGTTCGGCTTTGCCTCTCACCACGTTGCGTGGAGCCGGGTACAAGCTCGAGATGCCCGGAAGCCACGGCGATGAAGAGACCATCGTCGACGAGGATGACCAGCGTTTGTCCTCGCGGCGTCAACCATGGACCGGATCGTTGAGCGTATGAATCGACCGGTGATTGCCGTCAGTGTTGGTTGTCCAAGTGGAACGGGGCCCGAATTGTCCGTCGTGGCCGCCGCGGCGGCGGATGCGTCTTGTGTGCTCGTCGGTGACATGGAACAACTGCGTCGAGCGGCGTTGATTCGTGCAGTCGACCCGGACAAACTCACGTTCGTGACCTCGCCCGCGGACGTTCAGGCCCTCGACGAAGGACGCATCGGTGTCTGGGCAAAGAGCACGAAACTGAGTCGGATCGCGAAGTTTGGCGCACCGGAACCCGAGGACGGCGCGGCTCAGTTGGCATGGATCAACGAAGCGATGGGGCTCGTGACGGATGGACTTGCGCAAGCTCTCGTCACCGGTCCCGTATCGAAGCACGCGATCGCGACGAGCGGCGCGGAAGGGGCGAACAGTTTTTCCGGACACACGGAATGGCTTGCGGAGCGACTAGGTGCGCGGGAAGTGGTGATGGCATTTCGTTCGGCCATGTTGACGACGTCGCTCGTCACGACGCATTTGCCCTTGGCTCGAGTGCCTTCGGCCATTACGCCGGAAGCTGTCGCCACGAGCACGTATTGGATTGTGCGGTTATTGCAGGCGTTGAATATCGCGTCGCCGCGCGTGGTCATTGCGGCATTGAATCCTCATGCGGGTGAAGGCGGCCTTTTGGGGGATGAAGAAACCACGCGCATTTTGCCCGGCATTGAAATGGCTCGAAAACGCATGGAATTGGACCACGTTGCGGCGTTGCTCGAAGGTCCCGTCGGCGCCGAAACGGCGTTTCGAAAACATGCGTCCGGCGATTACGACGGCGTTGTTGCCATGTATCACGACCAAGCGACCATTCCGTGCAAATTGGTTGGGTTTGGAAAAACCGTGAATGTGACCCTGGGATTGCCCATCATCCGCACGAGCGTCGATCACGGTACGGGTTACGATATCGCAGGCAAAGGATCGGCCGATCCGGCGGCAATGCATCACGCCATGGACCTGGCGATTCGTTTGGCCCAGGCTCGCGGTCGCGCGTCGCTCGTTACGACGACGTGAGGTGTGCATCGCGACGAATTTGTCGTGCCCATGCATTTTTGAAAGAATGCTTGGCGAGCTCGAACCGCCCGCATACCATTGCCCGTTGGAGGTTCAGCGATGGCTCGAACGATCGCGATTTTGGGCGCGGGCATTGGTGGTCTCACGATGGCATTGGCGCTTCGCCGCCGCGGTTTGTCGGCGGGCGTGTATGAACGTGCTTCGATGCTCAATGAAGTCGGCGCCGGGATTTGGATGCCTCCCAATGCAATGCAAATCTTCGAACGCCTCGGGGTCGACCGCGAGGTGATTGATAATTCCGTCGCGTTACGTACGCTCGAAATTGAGGATCACGAAGGAAGACCGATTCAGCGAATTCATTTGGATGCAATTCGCGTAGAGACGGGATTTACCATTCAAGCGATTCACCGAGCCAAACTTCAGCGGATCCTGGCCGAGGCTTGGGGAATGGATCGTATTGCCTTCGACCATGAATGCCTTGCGGTGCATGACGACGTCAATGGCGCGACCGCGGAATTTCGCAATGGGAAACGAACTACGGTGGATGTTTTGATCGGCGCCGATGGTTTGCGTTCGAAAGCTCGCGAATATGTTTTACCCGGTGTACCCCTGCGTGATACGGCGCAGGCTTGCTTTCGCGGTATCGCGGACCTGGAGCTGCCCGAAGAACTCCAGCACGTCTGTCGTGAGACCTGGGGTGTACGGCATCGTTTCGGATTCTCGGCCATCGGACCGCGCAACGTGTATTGGTTTGCCCCCATCAGTCAACCTTGCGACATCACCGTCGCGGAAGCTCACGCAAAACTCCCCGAAGTGTATGGCGATTTTCCAAAATTGATCGTCGATATCCTCAAAGCAACGCCGGCATCGTCCATCATTCGTACGGATCTGGCGGATTTCGAGCCGATCATGCGTTGGCATCGAGGTCATTGCGTGCTCGTCGGCGACGCGGCGCATGCCACCACGCCAAACCTGGGACAAGGCGCTGCGCAAGCGACCGAATCGGCTTACATGTTGGCACGAGCCTTGTCGACGCACGAAAACACGGAAGCCGCATTCGACGAATACCAGCAGCGCCGAATGGAAAAGGCGCATCTCGTGACCAATACGTCGTGGTCATTGGGACGAGCGGCGCATATCGAAGGCAGTATTGCTCGCGCCGTGCGAGACTTGGCGCTGCGCAGTACGCCGGATGCACTCAACGAGCGACAAGTGGCGCGATTTTTTACGCTCGGGTATTGACGGACAAACGCAGGGTCTCGAAGCTCGTTCTATCCGAACGATGTTCTTTCGTGCTGGACCAAGGTTTGGCAGGGAGGGGTTCGTCGGAGTTACCCGGTTCGGAATGACGATCGATTGATCGTTCTATTCGGCCGATCAGGGAGGCGTGGCGAATTGGCCGGGGAAGGGATTCGCATCTTGACGACGATGGGCTTCATCTTGGACGAACGGGAAGGGGTTCGTCCCTCGTTCGTGGAAAAACGCAAAACCAATCACGCCGACGTTTCGCGTATCGCCCGTCTTTTGCCCCGCATACGATCCACGCACCGAACCGAATCGGAATGCCGCGACTTCTTCGGCACTTCGGCGGAAACCGTCAATCTCGAGTTCCCCGTGCGGCTGAACCAAGTATCCGCGCTTGTTGAAGGCCGCCGAACGACCGTCGATGACATCCAGACCATCGACCGACACAACGCATTCGACTCGGTTCGGCGTGCGATTCCGAATCACAATGGTGTAACGACGTCCGGCTTCACCCACCACGAAATTCTTTTCGCCCGCGACAAACCCATTCAAGAACGCGCCGCTTTCATCACGCAATCCCACGAGCAATGACCCTCCGGCGACCGGGGTCATGCCGCCCGAGGTGCGGTGGAATCCCGCAAGGCTCGCCATGGCCCGCGCGCCTTCTTCGTCATTGTAAAACATACTGGCCATGCCAAACGGATTCGTCGGTTCGGCACGTTGAAACGCCACGGAGGTAATCGACGAATTGCGAGTTTCTCCCCATTGCGTTCCCAAACCCGGACGGTCCGTCGGTTTGGGTTGAAAAACGCCGGCCTCACCCTCGGAATCCATCGTCGCTCGACCTTGTGCCGGTCGCGCCGCTCCGGACTCCTTCATCGCCGACGGCGGCGGAGCACTCGGAGCCACGCCTCCAACGTCGGCCCTTACGCCGTCGCCGCCGCCAAACGAATCTGCAGGGGCCGACTTCGCTTCAGCCGCTCCGAATCCTTCATTCGATACCGGCGTAGGAGTCGATGACCCGCCACCCGACATCGCTGCCGATCCGCCACAAGCTGCTGCGGAAGCGAAGAGTGTTGTCAATGAAACTGCCAAAAATCCGCGTCGGATGAGGTCCATCGTCGTTCTCCCACGGCTTCTGCCGCTGTTCGCCCATGAAAACGCAGCGCCTCTTCAAACCTTACACCTCTTCCACTTTCTTGGGATCCACCTTTTCGATCGACATCTTCCCTCCTTCTCACCATGCGTGGCGCACCACCACGTTCGTATGCTCGAGGCGCTCGGCCGCAACGATTCCCAGCGCCAGGGCCGCCACGAGCAGTGCCAGCAACGCGATGCACGCGACGCCCATCCGGGAAAAAAACACCCGCCGAATCGGCGATCCCGATATCCACTCCGACGACTGCGCAAACCAACGCGACGTTACATTCAGGATCGATGCGGACAACGCTCGCGTCTCGACCAATGGACGTTGCTCGACACGAAGCGCTTCGACCTCCGCCGCCATCGCTCGTGCCGAAATGAATCTATCGCGCGGCGCCTTCGCCAAAGCTCGTAAGACGAGCGCATCGATTTCGGGCGGAATGGTTTGCTGCGCCATACGCGACGGAGCTGCGGGGGTTCTTTCGCAATGAGCAAATCGCAAAGCTTCGACGCCCGAAACGTCATCGAATGGCCCTCGACCCGTGAGCAGTTCGTACAGGACAATCCCCACGGCATACAGGTCCGCACGTGCGTCCACGGGTTTGCCCTCGTATTGCTCCGGCGCCATCGTTCGCGGCGTGCCCAAAGATGGCGCGCGTTCGCCCGCGTCATCACCCATGCGCATGGCCGCCCCGAGATCCAGGATTTCAACGTGACCGTCGGCGCATAAAAATAGGTTTTCGAGTTTGATGTCGCGATGCACGATGTTTGCCTCGTGAAGCGCAGACAAACCATTCAAGACTTGACTCACCAAGGCCAAAGCCGCCGGAACCGACAAAACACCGAGCCTCTTTACTTCCGCACGGAAATCGCGTCCATCGAGCAGCTCCAGCACGACATACGGTCGTCCGTCCGCGAGAACCCCCATGTCGAGCGCCTCGACGATGTTGGGATGATGAAGAGAACCGAGCAACCGACCTTCTTGTAACGTTCGTTCCGCCAAACCTCGCCGTAAGACGTTGTGTGCATGCAGGACTTTGAATGCGGCTTTGCGTCCGAGCAATTCGTGCACGACTTCAAAAACCTCTCCCACGCCGCCTTGACCCAGCAATTTCACAACCTTCCAGCGCGTTCCCGGAATGGTTTCTCCCGGACGAATGACCGGCAAGTCGTCATCCCAAGACAAATTGGGACGAAATTGCGCATTGTCGTACGCGGACCAATGAAATTCCGTCACGTGTTCGCGAATGGTATCCGAATCGCTCGTCATGACAGACCTCCTTCCACAGCCGTACGAACCGTTCGTCGCGAACCTCCTCGCACTGCGCGGCGCAATGTCTCGGCAAAAACCTCCGCGCTGGGATATCGTTTCCCCGGGGCTTTTTCGAGCGCTCGATGGACCACCCGCGCCAAAGCCGAAGACGCGGGGGACAAATCATCGAGTTTTCGCGGCGTCAGCGATAAATGCGCTCGAATATGATGGCTGAATTCGGCAGCCCGAAGCACATCGTACGGACCTCGAGCCGCAATGCTTTCAAAAAGAACGATGCCCATGGCGTAGATGTCCGCCCGCCCGTCGAGTTTTCCCCCGAGGATCTGCTCCGGCGCAATGTAGCGCGGGGTTCCGAGCACGGCGTCTTCCGAGGTTCGATAGGCCCCGCCGCCCGCGAATTTCGCAATGCCGAAATCGAAGACCAAGGCTCGCTCGGGTTTTCCGTCGGCGCCAAGCGTAATGAATATATTTCCCGGTTTGACATCGCGATGTACGATGCCTCGGTCATGGGCTGCGGCCAAACCATCCAGCGCTCCGGCCAAAAGCAACGCCGCGGTTTTCGGCTCCATCGGGCCATGCTGCGCCAAATATTGTCGCAATGACATGCCGCGCAGTCGAGGCATCGCCAAAAACGGCCGCCCGTCTCGCGTCATGCCCATTTCCCGCACCGGAATCAGGTTGTCATGGTTGATCGACGACAATACGCGCCCTTCTTGGAGCAATCGCGTCGCGAATTCCTGCATGTTTTGGTGCGTCCGGAGAACCTTGATGGCATAACGATCACCCGAAGGTCCGGTCGCTTCATACACGTCCGAACTTCCTCCATATCCCACGAAGCCAATGACACGATAACGAGTACCCGCCAGCGGATCAGGCGGAAGATCTGCAACGTTCAGCAACATGAGCGTCGTCCTCTCTCGGGGCGACACACGCATCCGTGCCCCGATACAGGTCCATCGTCACGAGCGAGTCGTCAGTTGCGTAAAAACTGAAAAAATTTTTCCAAACCCCAAAATATGCGCGAAAAACGAGGCTCGAGACGAACGGCGCCCGACGCGACCCGAAGGGCCACGCACCCGAGCATGGTTTGGACTGAACGTACTTTCAGCAGAAGAGGTGCGTCCGGAAAATCAGTGCACCAAGAACCACTTTACGCCGGGTTTGATCTCCATGTGGAAATGATCGTAATGCGCGGCGTTGTAATTGGGCGTCAAAACATACGTGAAGATGTGATCGCCCATGGCGTCGCAGACGAGCGCGCGAAGCTCTTTCGCTTCCGCATGTTCCGGAACCGGTGCGTCCGGGCCACAGGCCTTGTCGCCGATTTTGCCGTGAAAATGCTGCGACACCGAAATCCACGTGCCGTCTTTTTTCCGGAGCTTGCCAACGTCGATCGCCAGTCCCCCGGGATGCCTCGTTTCGCCCGCGGGTGCCGTGGCGACGATCGTTGGTGCGGGTGAAACCGCCTGTTTCGGCGCTTCCAGCACGACGTCCGTCGGTTTGTCTTGCTGAACTTCCTCGACGTCCCCGGGCTCTTTGTGCTTGATCCCTTTTTCCTGCGCAACGGCCGATGTTTTCCCCGGTAGCTCGGCTTTGCCCAGATGTTTTGGGAGCGGTTTCGTCGGCGATTTTTGCAGCGGCGGAGCAGCGGGCTTTTCTTTGCTCGGCAGCGCGGTTTTTCCCTGCGTCACGGGGGGAGAACCTGGCTTGTCGATCGGATTTTGTTTGGCGGGCGACTTTTTCGCGACTCCACTTCGTGGCGCAAGCGGCTTTTTTCGCGCCACGATCTTGTTGGTTACCGGCTTTTCGGTTGCTTTGGCATTCGCCGTAGGCATTTCGACGATTTTGGCGTTTGCCGTGGGTTTGTCTTGGACAGGAAGCGCGACGTGGGTCGTGACTGGTGCGGGTTTATCGATCTCGGGCTTCACGTCGACTTCGTTGGGTTTGGCGGAAACAACCACTCCGGCGACGGGCGGCGCAGCCGGTGTTTTTGCCGCCTTTGCGGTGGCCCCGGGCCGATACATCGAAAAATGTTCGATCTCGTCGATATCGTGTTTTTCCAAAATGGCGGTGAAATCATCGAGCGCCAGGGCCAAACGGGCATCCAGAATCTCGAAAGGAGACGTCTGGCGTTGGTTTGGCGTGGCGTTCGAATGAATCGACACGCCGTGAAGACGTCCCGTCAGGCGAATCGGGGCGCGTACGCCCGCGACGGGATCCACCGTCACGAACGGTAAATTGCGACGAGTGCACTCCGCGAGGGCTTCGTCGTTCGTCATGTTTGCGTACCGATACGCCGCGGTCTTCGCGACCATCGCGGGATCGGGAATGCTCAGAAACGGGTCGGAAGCCAGCGCGTTTGTCGCAGGGAGTTCGGTTGCGACAAACGCCAGCAAGGCCGGTGGCAACACGCGTAGCGAACGAAGGATCGATCTGTGCACGGTTCGACTCTGACTCGGATTGTCGTCCAAGGCTAGAAAACGGCAATTGGAGTTGGGACGTTGCTTGGGCTCGCGTTCGAGCGCGGCTCCGAGTATCTTGGACGTCGAGTGCAGCCGGAAGTTCAAGCCCCGCCTACGGATCCCACGATCGAAGCAGTTTTGCCACGCCCGAGCGCCGTTCGGCCTCTCGTTGCGGCGCTTGTCACGACGATCATCGTCACGGCGTTGTCGTACTTGGCTCCGGCGAAACATGCGGCGACGTTGGTCGGTCTGGCGTTTCTCGTGGCGACGTGGTGGCTCGTGCTCCGCGGCGACGAACAGACGATTCGGGATCACGGTTTGTCGCTGGGTGGGCTTCTCGAGCCGCTGGCTTTGGACAAACGGCGTATCGTTCGAGATGCGGCGATTGCGGCGGGCTGGGTATTGCTCTTGTCGCTCATCGTATTTCCGCCTTTTTGGTACGGATTCAAATTATTTTGGCATGCCAAAATGCCGTTCGTTTTACGCGCACCGAAATCGTTGCTCGATGAAATCGCCGGGCAGCTATTGGTGGTGGCTTTGCCCGAAGAGGCTTTTTTTCGCGGATACTTGCAGACGCGTCTCGATGCGGTGTGGGGAAAACGGGTTCGATTTCTGGGCGCCGAATTCGGCCTGGGTTGGCTCGTTTCCGCGATTATTTTTGCCGTGGGGCATTTCTTGACGACGCCGGTCCCGGCTCGTTTGGCGGTGTTTTTCCCGGCGCTGTTATTTGGATGGCTTCGCGCGCGGACGGGAGGAATCGGGGCGGGCGTCTTGTTTCATGCGCTTTGCAACATATTTTCAGCCACGCTTGCTCGCGGGTATGGTTTTTCTTCATGATCCAAGACAAACCAAAGGTTCGAGCCGCGCTTTTTGATATGGATCGCACGCTGGTGCGCAAAGAAACGGCCAGCCTTTACGTGCGTTATCAACGCGACATCGGCTTGGCGACCACGATGGACTTGGTCAAGGCGCTGTATTGGGTCGGAAAATATACGCTCGGTATTCTCGACGCCGACAAACTCGCCGACAGCGTATTGCACACGATGCGCGGGGTCGCCGAGTCGGATTTCATCGTGCAATGCGAAGCTTGGTTTGCGAAATACGTCGAGCAGCATATTGCGGACAAAGGTCGTCAGGCTGTGGCGCATCATCGCGCACGTGGGGATGTGTGCGCGATCGTGACGGGGGCGACGCGGTATGCGGCGGGGCCTTTGGCAAAGCGCCTCGATATCGAACATGTCGTCGCGACGCAGCTGGAAATCGACGCGACGGGGTTGTTTACGGGGCACGCCGTAAAACCATTGTGTTTGGGCGAGGGCAAATTGCATTACGCGAAGGCGTTCGCCGAACGTTTGGGATTCGCCTTGGAAGAAGCGACGTTTTACACCGACAGCATCAGTGATCTACCGCTGCTCGAATGCGTCGCCGAACCGATTGTCGTCAATCCCGATCCCCGGCTTCTACGGGTGGCGAAACGTCGCGGTTGGCGCATTGAACGCTGGTGAACGGTGAATCGAACATGATTCCGCGAAGCAAAACGGCATTCGTGACAGGTGGGACGGGTTTTCTCGGTTATGAATTGATTCAACAATTGCTGGCGCGTCGCCATCGCGTTTTGGCATTATCACGAAATGGCTTCTTGCCGGGTGATTTGCCAAAAGCGCCTCTGGAAATCGTGCGCGGCGACTTGGACGATACAAAAGTGCTCGAAGAGGTGATGCGCGGCGTGGGCGTCGTGTATCACGTCGCGGCCAATGTCCAAATGTGGACGAAACGCCGAGCCGAAAGTGAACACGTCAATGTCGTGGGCACTCGAAACATGGTTCGAGCGGCCCTCGCCGCCCAAGTCGATCGATTCATTTTCACGTCGACGGGATCCACGATTGGAAAACCCTATCCTCCGACAAAAGAAATCGTCACCGTCGATGAAACCTCCGAATACAACTTCGCGCGTTTCAATATGGTCTATCCCCACACGAAATGGCTGGCCGAGCTGGAGGTTTTACAGGGCGTAAAAGAAGGACTTCACGCCGTCATTACGCATCCCACGGCCGTGTTTGGTCCCGGAGATTGGAAAGCGAATGTCTTGCCCTTGTTTTTGGCGACGCGGACATTTGCGGGTTTTGCCGTGCCCCGGGGCATTCGCACGACCTGCGATGTGCGAGATGTCGCGACCGCTCATATCGTCGCCGCCGAAAAAGCACCTGCCGGACGTCGATATATCCTGGGCGGTGAAGTCGTCTCCGTGGAAGAACTGTTCACTCGAGTCGCGCGGGTCGTCAATGGCAAAGCGCCGCGGTTGACGCTTCCGAATTGGGCGATCTCGAGCGTGGCCCGAATGATGGAATTCGGCGCTGGTTTGTCCGGGCGCCCGCCGAAGGTTTCCTACGAAATGGCTCTGCAAAGCACGCTGCGGGTGCGTTTGTCGTCGCAACGAGCCGCCGAGGAGCTCGGGTATGCGAGCAGGCCGCTCGATGAATCGATCCGCGATATGGCGACGTTTTACCGGGAACAGGGTTGGCTGAAGTAATTGCTCACTTGGCCGCCGGTGGAATCGATTGCGGATTTTTGGGCGCGTTCGACGGTCGCGGGGCAAGCGAACTGCGCGGCAGCTGCGATGTCCGCAGCTCGGCCAATTCCGGAGCGTGATATTTGACGTACGTTTCCACCGACCACACGGCCATCGCGGCGACGACCGGGCCCAGAAAAACCCCGGCCGCGCCGAATAGCTCCAATCCGCCGAAGATGCCAAGCAAAACGACGAGCGGATGCATGCGAGTTTGTGAACTTTGCACCCACGGTCGCACGACATTGTCCGACAAACCAATGACGACGACGGCGATGAGCATCCCAATGCCTGCACCGAATCGGCCGGACATGAACAGATAAATCGTGGAACCCACCGTCACTGGTGTCGTGCCGACAAGAGGAATCACGGATAAAAGCATGGCCAAAATCGACAGCAAAAACGCGTTTGGCACGCTGAACACCGTCAGCGCGACGAACGTGAGGCCGCCTTGCACGAGCGCCGTGGCCATGATGCCCAAAATGGCGCCATCGACGGTTTCTTGGACCGAAGCAAATAAATCCTGCGTTTGATCATCGGGAAACGGCGATTGCTGCGACAACCAATTCACGAGCGCTCCGCCGTCGCGCAAAAAGTAATAAAGCGAAACGGCAAAAAGAAACAATGCGAGCATGATCGATGGTACGGCGGACGCGACACTGCTTGCACCGTCCGCAGCAAGCGTTGCCAAGCGTTGGCCCACGTCCTGAATGGCCGCTTGAAGATCCGACCCGCCGATGTGAATCGTCCGTCCGCGAATGTAAAAACCCTCGGTCAAAAACGATTGCATGCGCGTAATGATCGGCGTCCAATCACGAGCCAAGAAATGATTGATGGACCTTACGGCTTCAATGGCAATATAAACGAAGGGAATGACGACGAGGACGAGCGTTCCCGACGCAAGTACGAGCGGCGCGTAGTCGCGAAAGCGCCCCATACGGCGCTCCAATCGCTCCCGTAGCGGATTCATCAATAATGCGAAAAGCCCGCCCAGCGCGATAGGCACCAGAATTTCCCGCACCATCCAGAAAAACAGGATGACGAGACCGACTCGAAGCACGATGGATAAACGTCGGTCCTGTTCCATGCCAAACCTAACCTCGGGTCGATGGGAGTTCTTGGATGAGGTAAGCGCGGGCGTCAAGCCGACGCTGTGATTTCCATGGTCACGTTATGGACGGTCGGGTTCAAAACGAACCTACGAGAAAAGCACTCGCGCCACGTGGTCCGACTGCCGGCAGCAATCGAATCGCGGTGGAGTTCGGCGCAGACGTGGCGTTTTTCGGCATGATCGACCATAACGTGATTGTTCCGGCCAAGCCTACGAGTCCGCCGATGACCAATCCCGTCGACCAGGCGGCATCGCTTTTCGCGGCATTGTTTTGCTCGACGCCCTGGTCATTCGGACATGGCGACGTCGGGCATAACTCGAGCGCTCCATCGTGTTTGGATTTGGCCGATAATCCAAAATAGGTTCCCGCGCCCAAGGCGACAATCGAGACGCCGCCCAAGACCAATGCACCCACGCGCCCCGGGTGCATGCCCTGAACCGGCTCTTTCTTGACCGGGGGCTTCTCGACGGGCTTTTCAATGGGTTTTTCCGGGGGCTTCTCGACGGGCTTTTCAATGGGTGTTTCGACGGGTTTTTCCGGTAATCGTTCGAGCGCCGGGATCACCACTTTTTTGCGGTCTCCATCGACGGCGACCTCGATTTCGGCCGTATACGCCGCAAATCCCGGCGCAGAGACGTTGATGACGTGTTTTCCCGGGTCGACCGCAGAGGCCGTCCCCAAGGCAGCTCGATTCACGTTCGCCCCGTCGCGGGTCATGACAAACTCCGTCGTGCCGATGCCTTCCGGAGCGAGCTCGATCGTCAAATACGACAGCTTCTTTTCGAGCGCCGAAATGTGTTCTTTCGTCAATTTGATGCGATCCGCGCGTTTGTCTCGTTCGGCCGTCGCCAATGCTTCGCCGAAAACCACCCACGCAGTAGCGGTTTTTCCCGCCGCTTCATAACAAAGCCCGAGCGTGATGAGTGTGCCGCCTGCGGGATCCAGTCGCTGGCTTTCGGCGAGCTTCGGGCAGGCCAGGTCGAACTTTCCTTCTTGCAAAAGCGTCTTGCCTTCCCGGAACAATGCTTCGGAAAGCGCGACATCTTCCGGCGTGGGCCCCGCCCATGCGGCCGAAGAAGCCACGGTGAAAAGGCCCCACGATGCAAATGCGGCAATAAAGTTGCGGAGATCATTTTGTTTTGGGAATTCGACCCGATGCATAGACAATTGGAAACGACGGATCAACGCCGCGTTTCCACCTCCTTACCCAATTGAATGCCGCCCGACGTGGTTCGCGTGCTCGATGAATTCGATGTTTTTGCGGTCGCCGTCGATTTCGTCGGTGCAATCGCCGTGCTCGAAGAGGTCATCGGCAATGGTTCGGCAATCTCGACTCGGGCCGACGGACCCGGCGGCACTTGCGACGGTCCTGAAAGAACGGCGGAGGGCGCATTCGAGTTAATCGTGGATTCACCGCTGTTTGCCGTCGTGTGATGATCGCCGGTGGCCGGCGTGCCCGATTGATTCGTCAAAACGAAGACCACGATGCCGCTGATCACCGCTATCGCGGCGAGGACGGCAAACAATCTGGACCGACTCCGCACAGGTTCGTTGGATTGAATCACGCCGCCGACGGTCGCGCCGAGCATTTCGTCCTTCGACATCGGGCCGCTCGAACGAATCGAAATCGGCTCGCGAACGTCGCTTATCGGCGGAGCAAGGGGATTTTCCATCGAATTGGCGGTCGTCGAGGGAATGTTGATCCCCGCCAAACGTTCGTCGATCGTCGAAGCTTTGTCGGGCGCCACGGAAGCCAATGCCCGCACGAGCTCGCGCACGTTGGGCATACGTTCTTCGAGGTTTTTGGCCAAGCATGCGCCGACGATCTCCGATACGTCCGCCGATACCGTCGCACAAACTTCGTGCAGCGGCTTGGGTTTGTCCCCGCAAATGGCTGCGAGCACCCCGGTGGCGCTGGTTCCATCAAATGGCACTCGGCCTGAAATCAATTCATACAAAATCACTCCGAGCGCCCAGACGTCGGCCCGTTCATCGACATCCTTGGCATTACGAATTTGCTCGGGAGACATGTAGTATGGGGTTCCAATCAATGCCGCTTCCGCGGTGAGATGAGGAACTGCATCGGGTAAAAGCGAATTGTCTTTGAACTTGGAAACTCCAAAATCCAACAATTTGATGATGGGCGGTTTTACGTTCTTGCAAAGAAATAAATTCGACGGCTTTAGATCTCGATGCACGATGCCTCTTTTATGCGCTTCGGCCAAGGCATCACAAGCCTGCAATACGTAGTCGACCGCCAATGCCTCCGGCATCGGCCCATTTCGCTCGAGCTCTTCGCCGAGATCTCGGCCTTCGAGATACTCCATGACCATGTAGGGACGACCGTCGGACATGACCCCGACATCCATGACTCTGGCTACGTGCTGGCTCTTGATTTTGACCGCCGCCCGAGCTTCGCGCATGAATCGTTCGGTCGTTTCACTGCGTCCCGCGCCTTCGGGACGCAAGAGCTTGACGGCGACGCGTTCGTCCAGATGAACGTGCATGGCCGAAACGACAACGCCCATTCCGCCGACCCCAATGATGCGATCGACACGGTATTTCCCGGCGATGATGTCACCGGGAAGGATTGCCGTGCCGGGCGGTGTTGCGGGGGTTGCTGCGCTCATGACAAACCTCTCGAATTCTCCCTATTGTGGTTCACAAAATCCAAAATTGCATTTCGGGGCATCGGGTGAACCACAATCGGCGTCGGTTTTGCATGTGGCACAAGACGTTTCGGTGGTGCGTTCGTCAAAAAAGCAAGCGCACGACCGCGTAGGTATTTGTGGCAATAGTGGTCCCCCGTCGGACGCTCGTTGTACGCGCATGGCACACGAGGGCACGAGGTGCCCGCCGGCGACGATTCGAATCAGCTCCTTCATGTTCTCGTCGGCGGTTTTACCGGCGGTGGCGGGTGCCTGTTCGAGCGACAAGTACTTTACGACATTCGTGACCGTGGCCATTGGAGTGGGGCGACTGTAAATATGAATCGGTCCCCATAAGGCATAATGTCCGTCGCGAACATTGCGTTTGTCGCGGCTATCATTGGTTGCGTCCGGGAAAAATGCGCTGTTCTGACCTTCCGCTTGAAATGCCAATGTTCGTACGATCTCCGGCACTCCCGCGAGGTTCCGATTCACGACATCCAAGATGCCGATCGTCGACGTCGCGTCATCCGTTGCCGTGTTTTGCATCGACGTGACCATTTCCGACGTGCTGGCATTGGGGACTCCCATAAACTTGGAGGATGGAACGCCGATATAAGCTCCAATGAGGTTTTGGGTGCCGGATGTAGGATTTCGACGATGAATATGATCGACGTTCGTCCAGGGATCGGCGCTGAAGTTTTCGTGCGTCCCGCCATACCCATAGACGAGCCTCGCCGCTTCGGCGCTGATTGCGCGCTTTGTCGACGATTTCGGGGCGATGAAAATCATGGCTTGAATCGGGCCCGGTGCGTCGACCGCAATGTCCGGATCTTCGTCGAAACCACATGTTGATCCGGAAACATCGGACACCCCAATGTCGATGACTTGATCCGGCATCGTACAGGGGACTTTCGTCAGCAATGGCTTGCCTTCATCGATCCAATAAGAAAATTCGCCGCCGATTTTTACGTCTTTGAAAATGGTCGCCGCGCCATGACATGAGCTTGGATCTTTATAAAGTACCGTAATCGGGGTCGAAGCGCTGTGAAGCGCGGCCGAAATGTAGCTCAAAACCGGGACAATCGCATTCGATCCGGCCACGATCACTCGATTGTCCGGCGGACATGTGTCGGGATCACTCGAACCCGTATCCGGCGGCACGACCGCACTTTCCTTGTCTAACTTCGGCAAGTCATCGGGTGCGGAAAACCCCAGCTCTTTCTGATTATCGAATACGACAAATGGAGAATCCGTACACGCATTCGGCAATTGCTCTTTGGTCAGCTTGCAATCACCGACCGTTCGATAACAACCTCGCCCTTCGAATCCCGTAGGATCCCAACACGAATCAATGGTTTCAATGCCGAGAATGTCCGCACAACCAACCGATGTAATGACAACCGTCGCGACAACGAGCGTTCGAGCAATCTCCTTCGACCCAACACGGCCGGTCTGTTTGTCGCAGCGTCGTCGATTCATCATGCCCCATCTTCCTCCGCATCGAGACGAGTACCCACCGCGTCGGCCTTGTGAAGGCTTCGACGTATCTTCCTTCCTAGGAGACATGCGCCGCGAACGCAACGGTGCCCGCACGTAGCAACGTCACTCTCGTGTCAGGACTCGAGTTGCATCATCCGCACGGATCGCGGACGCATCGTCACGTCGAGTACGCCGGCGACGATGTTGAAATCTGTCTCGTCAAGCACGTCGATCGCTCGTGCAGCGTCAAGCCCAAGTCGCAATCGCGCGTTCACCTGACGATCCGTCGGATTAAGGACAAACACCACCCGCGCCACGCCGGACCGATCTTCGTGCACCGTCACCAACACGTCGTTCGGATCTCCCGCATACGTCGGCAATCCCAGCAGATCCACGGCCTGAGCGACCGCCGACGCCGCGTCCGCAGCGCTTCGCACGAGCGGCCCAAGGCGACCATCCGCTCCAAGCGCGTGCAGATCACGCGTCGTCGACACGTCCCGATACGCTTCGTCGAAACGAGGTTCGTGAGGACCAACCGTGATGTGCACGCCTTCGGTTCGCGCTTTCGCCAGTCGATCAAAGACCACGGAATCCAACGCGCTCGAAGTGGCGCACAACAACCAACGAGTGCCCTTGACAAACGCAGGTTCGTCCGTGTGCACGACGGCAAACGGTACGCCGCGCGCTTCGAGTGCCAGTTCGAAGGCATTCACGAATTCGCCGACATCCACGGCCAAAGGAAACCCCAGCCCGAGATCCTCTTCGACCGCCGTCTCCCGCGGCCCCATCCCGAACGTCGACAAGATCGCCGCGGAGATCGGGCCGAACGCATGCATCGTGCGCGCCACGCGTTGCTCGAGACGCGGGATCATGATGCACACGGGCGCGTGACGGCGGAGCTTCGTCAACGATGTCCGTTCGAGTGCCGCACATAATTTGCGCCAAAACACGGCATTCGGGCGATCGCGCCCATGTTGATCGATCGGCGAACCTACCCAACGATCCCGTTCGACGGCCATGTAGATGTTAAATCCGGACAAACCATACGCAAGAGCCGTGAGGACGGTGAACGCGCTGTCGTGTTCGCTAAGCGCCGGGAAAAACGGTGGAAACCCCGCGCCCATCTCGCTGGCAAACGCCGGTACGCCGAAGGTCCGAGCTCGCGCAACCAGGTCCGGCGTCGCGCGCGCGACGACTCGTCGACCGGTTTGTCCCGCTCCCTGGTAGTAGTCTTGCCCCACGAAATCGACCACTTTTACAAGCCGATCCGCTTCGAGTGGCGTGACTTCTTGACCCGGCGGGAGGTTGTGCACCGTGGGTATACCCGACAAACCTGCGGCGTGTAGCGCTCGGCCAAACCGCACGATGGCGCCCGCCAGAAGTTCTTCCTGGAACGTGCACCAATCCAGATGTTTCAACAAATCCCTCGGCGTTTCCGCAGCGAAAAAGCGCGGCGGTTCGATCGATGTAAAACGCGTCAGGTCGCTCGGAGGATCTTCGCCGTCCTTGCGCGTCATGCCGTAAGCGACGAGGAGCGCGTCGATGGTTCCATACTTGGTGCGCAAAAAGTCGCGAAAAGCTCGGATCGCATCGGGATGATAATCCTGGTCGTACGCGCCTTCGCGAAAGTAGTAGGCGCCTTCGTTGTCGATCTGCACGAGCGCGATGGGCCCGTTTGGATAGACAAGCGGGGCGAGCGCCGGGCCGAGAAGCTGAAAATAACGCGCCACTTCGTCGTGAAACGCATCGCTCGCGTAACTCGGCACGGGAAACGCGAGCGGCAACATCGGCAGCATCACCGGATTTTGCTCGGGCGAACGCGCCTGACATGCGCCATCCCAAACGATACGCTTGGGCAAACCGAAGTACGTGAGCTCGGCGTTGATGTGCGGTCCGGGGCGCAAAATGATGTAAAGCCCCACCTCTTCGGCGAGGCGGCAGAACTTCGCCACGTCGCGCTGCGGATCCGTTTCGCCGAGCTCGAGTTTGCCCGGAGAAACCTCGTGCACACCCCAAGGAACGTAGGTGTCGACGAAGTGCAGACCGAGCTTTTTCACGGCCAGCAAACAAGCGCGCCATTCGTTGGGATCGAGCCGCCAGTAATGAACGGATCCGGCGAGCAAGGGGACCGTTCGACCGCCGATCTCGACACCTTCCGGGACGAGTTTTACCTGACGATCGGTTGCGGCGGCGGTTTGTCGGTCTTCGTTTACGGCCATGGCGGGCCGGACTGTAGCAAAGATGGCGGGATGCGAGGACAGATCGCGCCGGGAAGTCGGCGACGTCGCGCGCGGACGTCACGACTTGTCCAGACAATCCATTTTGCGGCGAAGGTGCAGCCGATCACCCCACCTGGGTGGCTCCCGCCGCATCCACCAATCGATGCAAATCCAAAATCACCGCATCGAGCAACGAAAAAAGCATTCGGGGCGAAAAACCGAGGACCACGATCAACAACGCCGGCGGCAGAAGAAATGCCCATTCATGACGAGACAAATCCGGCAACGTCGTCTTCGATTTTCCGTCGGCCTTCCGATACATCCGCACGATCGATTGCAAGGACGTCGTACCGAGAAAAACCGCGGCGATCAACGTCAAAACCGCGGAGATCGGTTGACGCGGAAATGCCCCGACCACCGAAAAAAGCCCGCCCCAAAATCCGCTCGTCCCCGGCGTCGCGGCAAACGCAAACACCGCAATCATCAAAGCAGCCGTGTAAAGCGGCATTTGGCGGGACAATCCATTCCATTGATCAACGTTCGTCGGTAACCTTCGTTCTTCAGCGATGGCACAAAGTCCACCGCTCAGCGCCAAACCGAACGACAAACTCGCAAACACATACATCACCGCCGCAATGCCTTGCGGCGTGTACGAACCCAATCCAACCAAAGCCATGCCCGCGTACGCCGAACCCAATCGACCCAGCCGGTTCGGCAAAGTCGTCTGCATTCTCGCCGACCACGCGGAAATGACCATCAATGCCACGCCCGTGATGATCACCGTGGTCGATGCCCAGGCGAGTCCTACGGGCATGATTCCCAAATTCAGGCGCACCAAGCCATAACATGCCGAACCTGCCCATACCGTTGGAAGAATCGCGTTTGTCGGAAAACTCGTCTTCGCAAATAGAATGCCCAGCGTTGCCAGTCGCGACACGAATGCGATGAACAGTCCGCTCCAGATCAGCGTGAGCCCGGTGTTCTCATAAAGCGTTTTCACCGAATGAATCCATTCCGTACGGCCCAAATCCGGAAAGCTCCACGATTTTACGTTGTAATCGCCGTCGACCAGGTACGTCGGATCGGAATGACCGTGCAGCCAATACGCTGCTGCACCAAGAAAAACCATTCCGGCAAGGGCGATCGCTCCAAGGCCGATGGCCGGACGCCGTCGTTGCTCGTCTTTGCCTTTGCCCCAAAAGAGGAGCGCGATGAAGGCAATGGTGCCGACAAACCAACCCAGGCAAAAAACGAAAAGGTTCTGCGCGACATAAATTCCCAATGCCGCGGAAACGATGACCGGAATCAAAACGTGAAAGGCGAAGTTTTCCTCCTTCGACGTCCACGACGCCATTGCCGCCGAAAACGCGACGAAGGACGTGACGAGGACGAATAACAACGAAACTCCGTCCACCCCCAAAAACCATTCGACGCCCCAATTCGATAACCACACCGATCGCTCGATGAATTGCAATCCTTCATTGCCGTCTGCGCGAGCGAATTGGGAATCGAAACGGCCGGCGACCGCCAGGACAAACGCGAGATGCGCGCCCATGACCAGCGTCGTCGAAATCGCCAAGACGCGGGGTTTGTCACGACGCAAGAGGCGCAAGGCCAAAGCCAATCCGGCGGCCACGAGCGGCAACCCGATGATCAAGGACAACGCCCGATGCCCCCAAGGCCCAAGATCTCGGGACCTCGAAGCATGCACCGGCAGCACGCTCGGTGAACTCGGTGCGTTTGCTTCGACAAACACCTGACCAAAAAGTTCGCGCGCCCGCGCCGACCCGTATTTCCACCGAATCAACGCGCGCTTCTGCTTTCCCGGCTCGAGCCGGATGCTCTCGCCGTTGGATCCTTCGATCTCCACGGTCGCGAACGGCGGCGAATGACGCACCGTGTCCGAACCGGCGAGCTGCGCTTTGGTCACCAGCACCGGCGTCGAGCCATCGTTCCGAATGACAAACGCCGCCCGCATGGTGTCTCCATCCGGCGCGTACTCGAGCTCCACCACATCGCCGAACTCGGAGCGAATCGTCAGATGGCCCTTGGCTTCGTCCGCCAAAGCCGAGGCCGGATGCAGAACGAGCGCAATCGTTGCTGCTCCAAGGATCCAGGATGTTCGACGTGTCTTGAGGAGCAGCGCAAGCACAGCGGCCAAGACAAACACCGCCGCTACGACCTCGAGATGAAACAAGACGACCTCGTGCAGGCGCACGAGCGGGCATAACGCGAGCACGATCCCGGACACGCGCAACACGGTCCACGTCGGCGTGGGCGCTGCGCCTCCAAACCAAGGCACGAGCAGCAGTGGCGCGCCGAGGAGCACTCCACCGAGTGCGGCAAGAAAAACGATCAGCGGAACGAGCGGCAGCACGCCGTACAACGTTCGGCTGAACAACGCGTTCCGCATGAAGTGTTTTTGGGTTTCATCCACGAGGCCGAGCTGATCGTCGACCTCGACAAACGTCGTTGCTTGTCCGACGGGCACGATCGCTACGTCTTCATTCGGACTCACGATGAGGCGCTCGATCCACGCGACCTCGTGACCGTCACCCGCGATGATCGCTCCGCCGCCGGGAATGATGATCACGTCATGCGGTCCCGCCGAGAGGTCTTTTCGGACAAACGGTGTCGTGGCGAAGGGTTCGGTGCCCGCGAGAACCTTGTCTCCAACATCGATGAACACGCGTGTCCCGGGATGACTCGTGAACGTGAGCGAGCCGCGTTCTTTGGCTTGTTTGGCGATCGCTGCGGCGTCGCGTTCACCTCGTGGGGCGTCCCCGGGCATGACGACTTCTTCCACTGCGGAGAGGTGACTACGGCCGTAAACAGGCTCGAATCGTGCGCGATAGTCGCTGATGTACCCGTCACCGCGCCAAGCACCTCCGAGGCCCCAGAAGAGCGCGATGCAGGCCGTCAGTAGCGCCGCGGTTCCGGCACTTTGCAGAAGGAAGATGCGCTGCGCCGTCGCCGCTTCGTTCGCCAATTGTTTGTCTTGAACGACCAGCAGGAACGTCGCCAGGATTGAGAGAGACAAACCAATCGCCAAGGCCGTGAAACCGTCCGCCATCACCGCCGTCGACACCCCCGCGCAAAGCAACAAGACACAGGCGCGAAAAGCATCCGCGGCAGGACCGTCTTTCTTGGCGACCTTCGTTCGCGCGATGAAGAACGTTCCCACGCCGAGCGAAACGACCGACGCCAACGCCGCGAAAGGATCCATGACGAACCCCAAGTTCGCGTCGAACGAGCCGATCCGCACCAGGTTTGTCGTGACGTCACGCAGCGTTCGTTGCGTCGAATCCAGCACCAAAAGATGCACGATGTGCAGAGCGACCAACCCGAGCGCCATGCCGATCGAAATCAGCGCTACGCCGTGACGCTGCTTTGCATCGAGGCGATCTCGAGAAAACGCCACGACGCCGGCGCCAACGAGCAAGACAAACGGCAAACGATCCAGCGCGACATGAGGCGCGACCGCGGGGACGAGCGAATCGGCATAAGCGGACATCGTCCCCAGGTGTACTCGCGTTTGCCGCTCGTCCCAACTCGACGGATGCGATCAGCTGCTCAAGTGGCTTCGGTGGTCGGTACGCCGCGAAACGTGGCTTTTCGGAGAAGCCGCCAAAGTTCGGTCCGGCCTTCCCCGGTCTCGGAAGAAAAACCGAGCACCTTGCGTCCGGCTTTCTTGGAGATCTCGTTGATCGCCGCTCGTCTTGCCGCAACCCCGAGTTTGTCGACTTTCGTGGCGACGATGATGACTTCGACGGGAAGTCGTTGGGCCGTGCTTGCTTCGTCGACGAATTCGATGAGCTGCGCGTCGTCTTCTTCCACGCCGCGACGAACATCGACGAGTAAGACAAGGGCCGCGAGGGTCACGCGCGAACGCAAATACTTCTCGATGAGGGTTTGCCAGGCCGAACGTTCGCCTTTTGAAACCTTGCTGTACCCGTATCCGGGCAGATCGATGAGATGAAACACAGCGCCGTCTCGAGCGTGCGCTTCGAACAAATTGATCTGTCGGGTCACGCCGGGTGTTGCTCCCGTACGGACGAGCCCTTTGCGTTCCACGAGCGAGTTAATGAGGCTCGATTTGCCGACATTGGATCGACCGGCGAAAGCGATCTCGGCCATCGTGGGAGGCGGCATGGAACTGCCGGTCGCCGCACCGGCGACGAACTTCGCGTCGATGATTTGATGCGGGTCGAGCTTTTTGGATTTCGGTGTTGGTGCACCGGTGGATTTGGGTTTGTCCGTCACGATGGCCCTTGGAAGGCAGAATTCGGTTTGCACTCGTCGCACTGACAGAGCGCTCGCAGATGCCGGAATGTGTAGATGCCCGTGTCGTGTTGATCGCCCCAGGTGAATTGCAGGGCGTAGTTTCCGACTTGCTTGATGTCGCGAATGATCAAGTCGCCGCCGGGGACAAACTTGATCGTGCCGCCGTGACCTTGGCAATGCGCGCACGGACAATAACCGCGCAAGATTTCATGAGGCAGCACGCCCTTGTGGCCGTCGGCCCACTGGATCTCCATGACCTTGGCACCATGCGGTGCCTTGACGCCTGTGGGTTGGAGTTTGGGATCACTCGTCATCTGCGCCCTCCGCTGCTCGTAGGTCGAAGTGCATCGCGGGTAGCACGCGTAAGCGCGAGCGTCACGCGAGGTAAGACCCGAGCGCTCGGAAGCGACGATAACGATGCTCGACCAGCGCTTCCTCGGACAAACCATCGAGCGCCGTCAGTGCCGACCACAACGCTGCATCGAGCAGCGCCGCTGCGCGATCATGATCTTGATGCGCGCCGCCCGTCGGCTCTTCGACGACCGAATCGACGATGCCCAGATGAAGAAGCTCGGGCGCCGTGATCTTCAACTGTCGTGCCGCTTCATCCGCTCGCGCGCCATCGTTCCACAAGATCGCTGCACAACCTTCGGGCGAGATGACCGAGTAACAACCGAATTCGAGCACGAGGACGTTGTTGGCTACGCCGAGAGCGAGCGCTCCGCCCGAACCTCCTTCGCCGATGATCGTCGCGATGATCGGCACGCGCGCTCGAGCCATCGCCGCCAGCGCCGCACCGATCGCTTCGCTCTGCCCTCGTTCCTCCGCACCGATGCCGGGATACGCACCGGGCGTATCGATGAACGTGAGGATTGGCAGGCCAAACTTGTCGGCGAGTTCGTAAAGACGAATGGCCTTTCGATAACCTTCGGGATTGGGCATGCCGAAGTTGCGTTTGAGGTTCTCTTTCGTGCCGCGACCCTTTTGATGTCCAACGATCACGACGCTTCGACCTCGGTACGAAGCAAGACCGGCAACGATGGCGGCGTCGTCAGCGAAGCGTCGATCGCCTTTGAGTTCGATCCAGTTGGTGAACAAACGTTTGACGTAGTCGAGCGTGTAGGGGCGATTGGCGTGTCGAGAGAGCTGAACTTTTTGGATGGGCGACAGGTCGGCGAAGATTTCACGTGCCAGGCGGGACGTTTTTTCTTCGAGACGCAAAAGTTCGGGTTCGAAACGTTGGTCGGATGCGGCGAGTGCGCGCAGCGCTTTGACCTTTTCGACCAACTCGACGATCGGCTTCTCGAAAGGGAGGACGAACATGTTTCAGAGGATTCGGGTCGCTCGCCCCAAAAGCGGAGTACTTGGAGACGAAGGCGAGCGGTTTGTCATTCCACAACCGTTGCTTCAGAGACGATGTTGGCACCGACTTGGTAAGTCGGATTGGAGCGAATGACATTGAAGAGGCGCAAAGGCTTCTCCTTGCCTTTGACTTTTGCGGGCGGGAGTTCTTCGGTTTCGAAGCGATTGCCCAAGCGTTCGAGTGTGGATTCGCTGACGACGATTTGACCGGCGAGAGCTACGGAGCACAGGCGTGCGGACGTGTTCGCGACGTCGCCGATGACCGTGTACGAGAGCGCTTTCGAGCTGCCGATGTAACCGGCGACGAGCGGTCCGGTGTGAATGCCGATGCCGACGGCGAGCGGAGCTTGTTCGCGTTCGAGACGAGTGCGGTTGAAGTCGCCGAGGACGCTGCCCATTTCGAGCGCGCAGTAGACGCTGCGAATGGGATCGTCCCGATGAACCACCGGCGCGCCCCACATGGCCATGATCCCGTCGCCCATGAATTTGTCGAGCGTGCCTTCGTATTTGAAGATCGTGTCGACCATCAACTCGAAGTAGCCGTTGAGCATCTCGACGAGCTCTTCCGGACGCGTGTTTTCGCTCATCGCCGTGAAGCCGCGAATGTCGCTGTTGAACACGGTGCATTCGTCGACGCGTTGTCCGCCGAGACGAACCTCGAGCTGCCCGCTCATCACGCGTTCGGCGATGTTCGGAGAGAGCAGTCGGGAGAAACGTTCCCGCGCGATCGTTTCGTTTTTGACCTGTTCGCCGAGGATGTTGATCTCGATGAACATCGACGCTTGGTGCGCGACCGCAAGCACGAGCTCCAAGTCCTTCGGCTGGAACTGCGCGAGCGTCTCCGAATCAAGCCAAAGC
>CAYSYX010000040.1:0-37066 GCA_964435055.1 uncultured Polyangium sp.
GATGATCGCCGGTGACATGGCGACGTTCGTGCCGGGGCCGAATTTCAACGGACAAACCTCGTTTACGTTCATCGCGACAGACTCGGCGAACGGGATGTCGATGCCCGCGACCGTGACAATCGACGTTTCGGCCGTGAATGACGCGCCGGTTGTGAACGACGGTTCAGTGAGCACGAATGAAGACATGGCTGTCGACGTGACGCTGACCGGAAGCGATGTCGACATGGGCGATGCGATGACGTACGAGCTCGTGACCCCGCCGCCCGCCGTGGAAGGCACGGTGACGTTGGTCGGTGACATTGTGACGTTCACGCCGGCCGCCGATTTCAACGGACAAACGTCGTTCACGTTCATCGCGAAGGATTCGTCCATGACGCCTTCGACGGAGGGCAAAGTGAACATCATGGTGGGAGCGCTCGACGATCCGCCGGTGTTTGTCGATCCAACCCCCGCGGACATGTCGACGATCACGGTGGAAGCCGGACAAACCGCGTCGTTCACGATCACGGCGACGGACGTGGACTCGACGCCGACGTACAACGTGAAAAACGCTCCCGCGGCGGCGACGGTCGATATGGCGACGGGCGTGTTCTCGTGGGCCACCACCGCGGCGGACCTTGGAACGCATGCGATCAAGATCGAAGCGGCCGACGAGATGAGCACGATTACGCGCGACGTGACGATTGAAGTCAAAGAAGCGATGGGCATGGGCGGTGCCGGTGGCGCAGGTGGCGCAGGCGGCGGAATGTCCACGGGCGGCATGGGCGGCGGCGCGTCCACCGGTGGCAATGGCGGCATGGGCATGGGCGGCGGAGGCGGAATGATGTCAACGCCGTGCAGCGTGAACTCGGATTGCCCCGAGCTGTTCGAATGCGTCAACATGGTATGTCAACCAATCACGCAGGGACCGATCGACACCGTACCTGGTTGCAGCTGTACGGTGGTTGGTTCGGACAACCAAAAGGCGGCCTCCGGATTGCTCTTCGGTTTGCTCGCGTTGCTCGGGATTCGTCGACGCAAGAAGTGACGGAAAAATCCCCACCAAAAATCCCCACCCACGTTGGCGGCCGCCAGCGCCAGAGACGCGGGCCCAAAAATCAAAATCCCCACCCACGTTGGAAAAATCCCCACCCACGTTGGCGGCCGCCAGAGACGCGGGCCCAAAAAATAAAAAATCCCCACCCACGTTGGCGGCCGCCAGGGACGCGGGCCAACAACTATGACTGCAACCGCCTGATTTTACTTAAAAATCCCCACCACACGCCAATCCCCACCCACGTTGGCGGCTGCCAGGCAAGTGCGTATACGGCTCGAAGGGGTTGATTTTATTCGGGATACGTCCGAGGTCCGGCGCACGCTGGCGCACACATTTGCAGTTGCCGACGCAAACGCGCCCCGCTGAGCGCGTGACTTCCCACCCCATGATTGCAAGTTCAACCACAAATGTGGTTGCTATACGGCGCCTCATCGCGTTGCGGGCATGTATGCGTCGAGCGTCGCACTCGTTGTTTGTGGTATTGATCGTATCTCGCCAAACTTTCGCCCAATACAGGACACACGTCTGCATTTGCTGAATGCCGAGTCGTTCAGCTGAGCGTCCAATCGCCATTGAAACATCCGTCCCTCAGCTACACGCGCCAATGCTTGCCGCATGGAACACACGCATCCACCACGTTCCTTCGGGAAACGCGGCATTACGGTCGCCAGCACGCCACTTTGCGAGTGCCGCGCGATATATCGCGCGAAACGCCGTCACCGCCCGTGCAGCCATTGCGGCGATATCGCTATGACCTCGACCGGCGGCGAATGTGGGATTTCGTTTGCGTGCAGGTTCGGGCGTCTTTGCACGAGTTTCCGGGGAAATCGTCGCCGCGCGTTTTGCGCCCAGAACATTTTCCGGAGCAATGGTTGCCCGCGCAATTGCGACTTCACGTGCCAATTCCTTCGCGACATGTTCCCGAAAAACATCAGCCTCCGCTTCCGCAATCATGGGCGGCAATTCAATCGGCAATTCCGCAAGCTCGGGCCAGTTTGTCGCATCGAAATACACCTTTGGACGTGTCGCTTTCAGCACCGTTCGTCCAATATCGTTCACTCTTGTTTTCGCCCCGGGCCATTCTTCCGGGACAAACACTGCGCCCGCGGCAACGGGGTTTGCCAGCACATAAGCGATTTTCTGGACAATCGCATCTCGCGTCAACAGTTCCACAACGCTCGTTTGCTCGGAATCCCATATCGAGCCTTCCCAGTTGCGGAGGATCTTCGTACCCATGGCAACCAATCGATGGAAGTACGCCAAGAAAAACGGAAGCCTCCCACGCGTATCCGTCAGCACGACGTGGATATGCGTGGACATTGCACAAAACGCATGTACCTGTATCTGATAACGATTCGCGGCGACCGCCAATGAATACTCGATGAGCTCCTTCATTTCTTCATCCGGTAAAAGCAAAAAATATCGACGCAGCGTACGTCGAGTCAATAGATACGTTTTTCCTGGAAAAATAATTCGCGGGTAGGCCATGGGTCGCTCCGGTTTGCTCCGGAGCCCCATCAAGCGAATTCTGTGCCAACATGCTCACTGAATGATTCCCATAGGTTACGGAGCAGCTGACCTGGCGAGATCGGCATTCCGCCACCCTTCCGCCAGGCGGCCGCCAGGTAAGGCCAACCTCATTGTGCCGGGCACTCGATTGTCACTAAAAACGATTATCTGTTATTCGATTACAACTTCGATTTGTACCGGACGAGCGGCAAACCGAACATGGTGCACAGTGCGGCGCGAGAAAAACACGGTCCGGCGAATACGCGATGGCTGGAGTCGTACACATATTTGGATGGTCTGGGCGGCGAGCTCATGAAAAAGGTGCAGGCGGAGCCGGGTTTGGCATCGTTGCAGGATGCGGGCCGGAGAGGTTGTCAGGGACCAAAACGGTGTGATACAAGTGGGCAACACTTCGTGGCGATGGGTAGGCAACGCGGCCGTGGTCCTTGACAACAAGGGTAATCCGATCAAGCAGTACGAGCTGTTTTTCTCGTCCACCCATGAATACGAGGATGAGGATGACCTGGTCGAATGGGGCGTGACGCCGATTCTGCGTTACGACCCGCTCGGGCGGGTTGTCCGGACGGACCTGCCGGACGGATTTCTTCGGTTCGAATGATGCGGAGACGCGCCGAGGGTTCAAAGGACATCGTTCGACGTGATTTACCTACGACGCATCGGGGCAACGCATTCGAAAAGTCTGGGTACATAACGGAATTACGGAAGAGCGGATTTATCTGGGCGGTTTCGAGGTGCACCGGCGGCACGAGAACGGCCGCATTGTGCTGGAGCGACAAACACTGCACGTGATGAACGGTGCGCAGCGCATTGCCATGGTCGAGACGAAGACGGTGGATTCGTCCGGGCCGATTGCGAACGGGTTGCCAAGAATTCGGTTTCAATGCAGCAATCACCTGGATTCGGTGAATTTGGAATTGGACGAGTTTGGCGGTGATATCGTACGAGGAGTATCATCCGTACGGGACGAGCGCGTATCGCGCGACAAACGGGGCGATTAACGTATCGGCAAAACGATATCGTTACACGAGGAAAGAGCGCGACGAGGAAACGGGGCTGTATTATCCCAGGGCGACGTATTACGCGTGTTCGATGGCCTTCCGAGGATGTACTCCGCGATGGAAAATAGAGATGCGGTACGAATTCGTTTCAGTTTCACGTTCTGCAATTGCAAGCTCGATGGTCAAACCCAGAGCCCAACGATATGGTCAAACCCAGAGTACAATGATTGAAACTGGTTTCGTTTTATCAACTGGGCCGCCGTGCGTAACACCAACTACGTAGCTCCGGTTGCATAACTGGCCGTGTGTTTTGTCTTTCATGCGACGGCCATGCGTTTACAAGCTTCGCGAACAAGCTGCAGCATACGTACTCTCAGAGGATAATAATGAATTCGCGACAGATTTGGTACACAATTTGGTTGGGCTGGGTATTGTAAAATCAAATCCCCCACCAACGTTGGCGGCCGCCAGGGACGCGGGCCCACAACTATGACTGCAACCGCTTGATTTTACTTGGACTTCCCCAATCCCCCGCCCCGAGCTGCGCATCAATCGGAATAAAGCCAAACTTGCTCGATTTCGCCGCCCTTGAAGACAATGTTACAAGCGTGAGATGCGAAGAGCTGCCCGAAAGATGGTGCGAGGCGAAGCTCCTCGCAAACATCGATGGTGCCTCGGCCACTCTCCACGGGGCGATTGATAGGTCGATGGTGACAGGTAACGAGAATCGTGCTGTCTCGGCCCGGCGAACCAGAAGCACCGGGCTCTGGCGCGGTGGGATGCACTTGCCATACGAAGCCAAGTTGCTCGGCCTGCTGCTGGACCGCGCTGATTGGCATCCGAAGGTGCAAGCGTGCGGAAAGGCGTGCTGCTGCCGAGAACATTGGGAGAGTTGCGATGAATGCATAGACGAGCCAGCCCATTATGGCGGCGACCAGAATCCCCAACACGAGGCAGCCTCGGGACGTACGGTTCACAACCGGCTGCGTCGACAAGAGACAGCGCATAACACAGCTCGCACCAAGCGGCTACTGCTAACAGCCCGTTGATTTATCTGCTCGCACCCGAAATCGTCGGTCGACATCGCTCGAAATGCCTGCTCAATCTCCATTGCACTCATGCTCGACCGCGTCGGCAACGCGCCTCGCCGACCATGCGCTCATCCCACCGTCAACACCAGCGGCTTCTTCACGCCCTCCAGCACCGCCACACCGCACACTTCGCGCAATTCTCCGTCCAACCGAATCCAATGCGCCACATCGCCCGAACGTAAATCGACGACGTGCACACCGCATCCCGCCGTCACGCCTTTTTCGCGAAGGTTTTTCTCGATCGGTAAACCCGCGATCTGCTCTTTCGTCCGCGGCGCCGAATAGCCCATCACCGCATGGTTTCCATAAAACACCAAGCCATCCGGAAGCCCCGGACAAAACGCCACGGGCTCGAATCGGCGGCGCGCAAAATCCCAATATCCAAAGTACCCCGTCCCCGCTTGGTGTAACCAAAGTTTTTCCTGGTACCAACGCGGACTTCGCGGCAAAGAAAGTCCCTCCGCCACGATTTTCTTCGTCGCCACATCCACAATGCATCCACCGTCACGACGTTTATTCAGATAACCCCCCGGCATATCCGAAGCCGCGTACGCGGTGACATACGCGGGCGCCCCGTTGCGCAGCGCCAAACCACTCAAATGACAGCGATTCTCGGCCGTCAATTTGGCAATGAACGGCGGACGCCACGCGGGCGAAAAACTGTGTTTGTCGTCAATCGTCGCCAAGCAGTTGAATTGCGTATTGACAAAGATCGTTCGACCTTCCGCATCACGCGCGATGTCTCCAATATCGAGCTCCCCCGTCGTATGCGTCGAACGCGGACAATAGAATCGCTCTTCATGATCGGGCAATCGTCCCGGCGCCGCACCGTACGTCAAGCGATGCACGCGCGAACGCGACGACACGAGCATGGTTTTTCCGTCCGACCAAAGCGCTCGCGGGACATCGAACACGCTCTCGCACACCGCAATGCGTCCGTCGTTTTCCGTGCCGAACGTCAACAGCCGCATTGAAATGCCCGTCGTGACGGCCAATCCCATGTTGTTCTCGGCGAGCCATCGTTCGATTGTTCCCGAGGTCGTGATATCGGAGGCCCGCATGGGCGCGAGGGACAAACCATTCATGCAAATACCCGAGCAGCCGTGGCCGCGTCCACCGTCACCGTTTTTCGCAATTCTTCGGAATCAATCGGCAAAACCGCCGGGTTTCGTATGCCCTCGAAAACCACGACGTCATACAGCTCTTCGACGGCCCCTTCGATGCGCAACCAATTCGATGTGTCCCCGGTGCGCAAGTTGATCACGTGAATGCCGCAGCGCGCTTCAGCGCCTCGTTGTTGCAAGTTTTCATCAATGGGCAGACCGCCGAATGTTTTTTCATGCCGCGGCCTCGACAAACCAACGATGGCAAAGTCGCCGGAAAACGCCATTCCTCGCAAATATCCCGGACAGAACGTCACGGGCTCGAAGACGCCTCGCGCCGGATCGACGAAACCGAAGAACCCCGCCCCGGAATCGTGCACCCACAATTTGCCTCGATAATATCGCGGAGAATGGGGCATCGACAAACCTTGCACCACCACTTCCCCGGACTCCACGTCAATGATGCACCCGCCCCCGCGGCGCCGATCCCGCCAACCATCCACGACATCGGATTGCGCCACCGCCGTCACATACGCGGGTTTTCCATCCTTCATGCACAAGCCGTTCAAATGACAGCGATCCTCCGCGACCAGCTTGGAAATGAAACGCGGACGCCATAAAGGACGAAATGCCGCGTCGTCGTCGATCGTCGCCAAACAATTGAAAAGCGTATTGACGAAAATGACCCGCCCCTTGGCATCCACGGCAATGTCGTGCGTATCGATGTCGCCTGTCGTATACGCAATACGCGGCGCATAGACGCGATCTTTGCCATTGCGGACGGCGCCTTTGGCCAATGCATTTTCGAGCCGCCAAAGGTGCATTTTCGAGCCCAGCCAAATCGTCTGCCCGTTCGTCCATAAGCCCATGCACGTGGGCAACGACCATTCACTCGCCCCGAGCTGCCCACGACCCACCAATCCAAGCAAAAACAGCTTGCCCGTTTGATACGTGGAAAAACCCAAACTTATCTTTTGCCGTTCGAGCCATTCCGGAAACTGCTTGGGACAGGTGAAGTGCGTGTTCGGCTGCTGAGGTGTCGTGGGAGCGGTCATCCGTGAAGGCCGAACGTATCACGGAGCGTAACGCGTGTCGCGATCAGCACGACTCCGCCTGCAAGAAGAACTCCCGCCAAAAACCCCTTTCATGATAAAAACCAAAACCATGGGTAGGAATGCTTTCGGGAGCACGCGTTCGCTCGCACGTGAGGCGCATGGATAGAGTATCGATCACGAATTTCGTCGACCTGGTTCTCGAAACAGGTCCCGATGGAGATGCCAACGCGGCCAAAGATCGCAAAGCCGATCCCCTCCCCGAATTTTATCAGCTCGTGCGCGATGGAATCGTCGACATGCATCGCCGCAACCTGAGCGACGAGGTGCTCGAGCAACTGCTCGATCGCGAACCGAATCCCAAGCGTGTGCGCGTCATGGAGCGGGTCATCGACGGGTATCGACGCTTTCTCGCCAGCGGCTCGATGAAGTGGTTCGAACCTCCACGGGCCAACTACAATTTCGGCTCCAACGAGATCGAGATCAATCCCGAGCTGGGTCTGGCGATCGATGAAACGCCGTACGTGATCAAAATGTACCTGCGCGGAGAACCTTTAACGCCGCGACGCGTCCAAGCAACGCTTGGTTTGCTCGTCGGCAGACTGGGCCGTTCGTGCCCCGGCCATGTGTTCGGATTGCTCGAAGTTCGTCATGGCAAACTACACGCGCTGCGCACACCGGAAGAACGAATGGGAGCCTTGCAACTCGTCGATTCCCTCAACCTGGACAAGTAACGCTCACCCCGCCTTCGGAGACGCCCACGTATGAAACTCGCCTCGCTCGCCTTGTATTCGATCCTGGGAGTCTCGGCCGCCGCATCGGCGGGATACATGCTGGCACCGCAACCTTCGGCGAAAACTCCGGACGTCGTGCGCGATTCTTCCGGACCAACCGTCGCGGTGAACGTTCCGGTCGCACCCGAAGCAACCACCACGTTCACGGCCGGCACGACCCTGCAAGTGGAAGCGCGGCTCGGCAATCCGTTCCTGGCAAAAGGTTCGTCCTCCAAAACGTTCCTCCTGCTCGATGTGCATCCGGGACAAACAGCCGGCAACGCTCGACCCGTCGAAGGCCATCTGGCCATCGTGATCGACAGGTCCGGTTCGATGAAAGGCGATCGGCTTCCTAAGGCGCTCAACGCCGCCAAGAGCGCCGTGGACAAACTCAATCCGGGGGATCGAGTCAGCGTCATCTCGTTCGATACGGCGCCGCGGATCGATGTACCGATGGTCGAAGTGACCGAGAACAATCGACAAATCATCAAGGCTTCGATCGATCGCATCACGCTCGGTGGAGACACGTGTATCTCGTGTGCCATCTCGTCGGCGCTCACGGAACTTGGGCAAAGCGTGGGTTTGGCGGACCGGATGATCGTCCTGAGCGACGGTGAACCGACGGCTGGAGTGCGCGATGAAGCGGGGTTTTTCCCGGTCGCCAAGTCGGCGCGAGATGCGAGCGTGGGGATTACGACGATCGGCGTGGGGACGTCGTACAATCACAAAATCATGGGCGCGATCGCGCTTGGATCCGGCGGAAATCACTACTTCATCGAAGACCCGTCGTCGCTCGAAAATGCGTTCTTGGCCGAAGCGGACAAACTCAAAGGAACGGTCGCCGTCGGGGCGACGGCGACGATCACCTTGGCGGAGGGCGTGACCCTCGAGCGCGTGTACGATCGATCGTTCGAGCGTGAAGTAAACAATGCCAAGAAGCTCAAGGTGCAGCTTGGAAACTTCTCGGTGGGTGATACGCGCACGGTGCTCTTGGAGCTGAACGTTCCTACGGAAAGTGCGGGCGTCGTTCCCGTCGCCGAAGTGCATCTCACGTATGACGATCGTGTCGCGGGCAAACCTGGAACCTGTGACGGCAAGCTGAGTGTCGCGGTGAAGGACGATGCTGCGGCGCCGGCGGAGCTCGACGCGCAAGTCGCCACGCGGGTTGCACGAAGCCAAACCGCGGCGACTCTTTCGCAAGTGAACGAACTCATCGAACAGGGTCGTCTCGAAGAAGCGGAGGCGAAGATTCAAGTGCAGCAACAAGCTTTGGCGGCGGCGGCTGAAAAAGCCAAACAAGCTGCGCCTGCGGGCAAGAGTGACAAACTCGCCGATGACTACGCCGGACAAGCTTCGACGCTCACGAACGCTCGTGAAGGGCTCGATCCGAAGAAAGGCGGCGCCAAACCTCGCGCGGTCCGCAAGAACGTCGAAATGATGAACCCGTACATGTTGTGACGGGTTTTCAATCGGGTCCCCCGTCGACAACAAAATCGTTCAATTCAACGCGTGCGCATTCAACTCCCGATCCCAACGGGGGGTATGGGGGGCGAAGCGAGCGTCGACCAGGGGCCGTCGGACCCTGGTCGGTCAGCGAGCGCAGTCCCCCATCGAAAACAAAACTCTTCGCGTAGGGCGCTTGTTAGCGCCGGGAGCGAACGTTCAATTCAACGCGTGCGCTTTCATTCCCGTCGCGTGCAACGTCTGTCCTGCGAAACCCTTCCCCCGGACGGTCGCGAAAAACCGATTCGATTCGTCACCCCGTTGCCGAATCGCTGAAACTCGCGTCGATTCGTGGTATGCATCCGTCCGGCAAGGAGGCCGGGCGCATCATGTATCAAGTGGGCCATGTCATCGATGGTCGATACAAACTGCTGGGAACGTTGGGAACGGGAGCCCATGGCAACGTTTTTCGCGCCGAAGACCTCGAAAACGGATCGATGCCGGTCGCGGTCAAGTGCTTGCACGAGAACCTCACGAGCCAGCCGGTTTTTTTGACCCGCATGCAACGCGAAGCGCGAGCCATGGGTCTGCTCGCAGGCACCAGCGCCACGCAAATCTTCGCCTTTAATCAATCCAAAGAAGGCGTCTTCTACATCGTGATGGAGCTGTGCGTCGGTCAGGACCTCGAGTCGTACCTGGCCACCGAAGAAGCGAAAGGCGGTCTGTTGCCCGTCAAACGCGTCCTCGAACTGCTCGGCCCCATCGTCGACACGCTCGAAGCCGCACATGCACAAAACATCGTCCATCGCGACATCAAGCCGGCCAACGTGTTCGTTTTGTCAAACCCAACCCGCGGCGGCGTGCGCCTGCTCGACTTTGGATTGGCCAAAGAGGTCGTCGGAGGTCCGGGGGGCGTGGGGACCGTCGATGGAACGATCACGGGATCGCCCAGTTTTCTCGCGCCGGAGTGTTGGGCAGGAAAACCTCGCGCGTTGGATCATCGCGTCGACATCTTTGCGCTGGGTGTCGTGGTGTTTCGGATGCTCAGCGGACAGATGCCGTTCAAGGGCAAGAAGCTCGTGGAATTGATGATGGCCGTCGCGCGGGCGCCTCGTCCGAGTTTGCGTATCCATCGCCCGGAATTGCCGGATGGCGTGGATGCGTGGGTGGCCAAAGCGCTCGCGACGAACGCCGATGCTCGATATCAATCCGTGCGCGAGATGTGGACGGACCTGACGAAGCTGCTGACTTGATCTTCAGGCGCCCGAGAGCGATCCGCCCAGGAAAAACCTTCGAATACGCGACGCCAAACCTTGATTCTCCGCTTCGTGTTGTTGATCGCGCAGAGCGGCTTTGCGTGACGCCATGAGCAGCGACAATTCCACGACGAGCTGCGGACGAGATTCGATGATCGGCTGCAAGGCTTGTTTGCTGATTTCGTAGAGAACGGATTCGCCCATCGACCTCACGGTCGCCGTTCGTTCGACCCCCGTGAGCAACGCGGCCTCGCCGAACACCGCGCCGGGTTCGAGCGTCGCGACGGCGATATCGTGACCGTCGGGTTGCCGCACGAGTACCTCGACAAACCCCGTGTCGACGACGAAGAGCGATGCACCTCGGTCGCCTTGAATGACGATGCGATCATGCGGCCCGTAGATGACGCGGCGAGCTCGGTGGGCGAGCTTGTCCACTTCGCGATTGGTGAGCGGCTTGAAGACGGGAACGCGCCGCAAGATCGCCACGATATCCGCGACTTGCGGTTCGGCTTGCACGGACGCGGGATCGTCGGCTTCGAGGCCGCTGCCATAACCATCGCGTCGTTGCAGCGCATCGATGAGGCCTTTGTCCCCACGCATGTGCGCCTCCAGAAGGCTCGCCGTGCGCGGAATGCATTCGTTGCCGGTGTGATCCATGAGCGATTTGTCGCGCGCCCACTCGGCCACTTCGTTCATGGACTTGCGGTATTGCCGACAGGCGGACGGAAAAAGCCCGTCTTGATCGCCGAACGCGCCGGTGAAGAATTCCGGGAGTGCGTACGAGCCAAACTGCCCGCGTTGATGCCACATGGCGAATTCGCGTTGCTTATTGTCCAGCCAACCGAGTTCCGGGAACGCGGCCAAGCTGTTGCGCAAGACGGCTCGTTCGGCGTCACGAAATACGCGGTGCCAGGTTTCTTGAGCATTGTCGAGGTTTGGCCCGGCCAATTCGATGGCGTTCTTCAGGTCCTCGTGGTGCGCGTGCAAAAAAGCGAGCGTCGCTTTTTGTTTCCGCATCAAATTCGAGAAACTCACGGGCCCCGTCGATAACAAGTCCGTACCTCGAGGGACGATTTTGCGCAGAGCCCAGACTTTTTTCCACGCTTCGACATCCAGTTTTTCGCGGACTTTGGCGAATGCAGGGCTCGTTTCGAAGGCCCGACGTTCGGCCGGCGTGAGCAAATTCGGATATTCGTCTTTGACAGCCTCGAAGACCCCCAAACACGTGAGCATTTCGAGATAAAGGCCGACCCGCACGAGCCACACCGGATCGGGCAAATTGCGCCTTTGTTGGCTCAAGTCCTGGCGAATGGCGTGCAGATAAAGCATGGCCTTGTCCATGCCGATCGTGAGGACGGGGAACCACGGATGATAACCGGCATGCAAGTCGTGAATGCCCAGCGTTCGAATTTGCGCCGCGGTATCTTCGGCGACGAGCTGATCGAGCAAACGAGCATAAAGCGAACCGAATCGGCCGGCATCGTAGACCTCGACATCGATATGGTCATACGAAACGGTATTGCCTTCGGAGACGAGCGACAAACTCACACGAATGCGTTGATGAAATAAATTCGCAAACGTGAACGGATCGTCTCCATCGGGCGTACGCGCACGAAGTTCGAGCGGCAGATCTCGCCAATGATAACCGGCCGCTCCGGCATTGGAACGTTTGTGCAGAGGCAATAAAACATCGGGGTTGAGCGTGGCGACGTAGGTCGTTTCGTAGAAATTGGAAAGCGCCGCTTCTTCGAGCGCGGCGATGGGATACGCCGCAGCCGATACTTTACGCAAAGGCACGGGAATGGATGCGAGGGCCGGGACTTCCAATGGCCCGCCTTCTTCTTCGCAATGCGGCAAAAACGTGAGCCCCATCCGCGCTTCGATCGGTCGATTGAAGAGTTCGACATAAGCGTAGATATTTTTGATGTGGTAAAGCAGCCAAAGTTCGTCGCCCGCGAACGCCGCCGGGTTCGTCGAAAGAAACGACGCGTGTTCGGAAACGCCCAGGCCCTGGCCCATCGCTTCGTCCACCGGACGACGCCCCGCTTCGAATGGGACGATTTCGATCTCCGGAGTCAGATCCATCGACTCCATTTCCGGATTGTTCCGCGACTCGAGCTCCCGCATGTACGCGCGTGCGGCGGCGAGTTTGTCGTCCCACGTCATTCCGGTGACGGGACTGAGCAAAACCCGCTTCAATTGCTTCTTGAAATCTCTCGGACTGTTCACGACGTACCTCGCTCGATTCGCGACGACGATTCGATAGACTCAATCAAGTAAAGGTTTTTCGTAGAACAAGGACGACGTTTCATGCCGCGCTGGCCAAGAGCCATTCGATGGCTTGGCGTTCGGTTTGGAAAAACGAAAATTCCGGCAAACCCATGGCTTGAGAGAGGCGGGCGATTTGCATTTTGCCGAGCGAACTGCTCACGAGATTTGCAGCTTTGACCATCCCGTGGCTCAGCGCGAACGCCATGGTTTGCTCGACGAGCGCGCTGACTTCGGGTTTTTGCGCCGTGAATTCGGAGATATCGGCCAAGACATACCAGGGACGACCAATGACCTTCTGCGCTACTCGTTTGAACTCTTCGAGGTACGCGTGGCCATCTTCGATCGTCCAAAAACCCCAGACTTTGACTTTGACGATCGCCAGACGAGTGTCGACTTCGACGAAAAACCCCTTTTTCTTCAAGCTCACGCCGGTCGCCGGCGTATTTGACTCGACTTTCGGCGGATTCGGGGTGGCGCCACGGTTTGGCGGAATCGGAGCGTGAGGATCGGTCTTGGCGCTGACGGAAAAACGCGTGCCCACCGGCGGAGTTTGGCGCGGCGTAGCTTCTTCCAGAGCGGCGACGGCCGCCTTCATGACATCCAGATTCGACGCAGGTTTGTCCGGGGCAGGCGGAACGATGCCGCGTCTCGACGGCGTCGGCTCCGGCTCGATCGCGGGAAGCGGATCCGGAGGAGCGACGGAAAACGGCGGTGGGGTGGCGTCGGGTTCGCGAGGTCGCGTGGTCGGGGCGAATTGCACCGCCGCAGGAACAGGGGAAGCGTGCGGAGGTGCCGGCAGGTGGGAAAACCGCGGAGCCGTTTCGACGCCGAGAGCATCGGCGAGGGCCAAGGCGGCCAGGGAAGCTCGAGGGTACCGATCGTCGGGAACACGCGCCGTAGCCTTGACAAACCACGCATCGAAGCCGTACGGCAGCTGGACGTTCTTGCGCCGCAAGGCTCGAACCGTCGGCATCTCTTGCACGCCTTGCAAGACTTCGACGGCGAGCAGAAACGGCGATGGGCTGTCGTCGAGTTCGCTTTTCCAATAGGGTTCGCCCGTGAGCAGCGCGTAAGCGATATGCGCGAGCGCGTAGATATCCGTTGCAGGTCCAACTTTTTCCGCGCGCATTTGTTCGGGCGACATGTACAGCGGCGTGCCCATCATCGGACGCGTTTGCACCCCTTCGATCGCGACGTCCGTCGCTTTCGCAATGCCGAAGTCGAGGACTTTCACGCACGGTGTTTCATCATCGCGGAACGTGAGAAACAGGTTGTCGGGTTTGAGGTCGCGATGGACGACGTTTGCCGCGTGCGTCTTGTCGAGCGCTCGAGCGGTTTGTCCGATATAGAGCACGACATCGTGCGGCTGAAGGGCGCCATGGTTTTGCACGACGGACCCGAGGTCTTCGCCGCGCAGCAGTTCCATCACGAGAAACGGCATTTTGCTGGGTCCGTCGACGCCGGCATCGAGCACGCGGACCAAGTGATCGCTTTCGATCTGCCCGGTGATTTTGGCTTCGAGCTCGAAACGTGCGCGGAGCGAATCGTTCGACAAGAGCTGCGGAAGCATGACTTTCAGGGCTCGACGACTCGCCGTTTTTTGGTCGAGCACTTCATAAACCGACCCCATACCGCCGGACTTGATGCAGCGGATGATTTGATATCGCTCTTGAAATATCCCGCCGTTTTCCAGCTCTGTCGTGTGCGCAGCGGACACAAAAACCCCGTACTCAGGCTATTTTCCCAGCCGTCAGATGCTAGATCGGGAAAGCACTCGCCTGCAACCTCCGCCGTACGCGACGGTTCATCTGCCTTCGCCGCCGATTGCGGATTGGTCCGTTCGAACCCGGTTATGGCGATCTACGCAACGCTCATCAACCTCGGTCGGGTTCGTCGTGCAAATTCTCTTGCGCCGGAAAGACCGTTGTGTATCGCAGCCGTGGGTTCCGCTGGGCAACGATGACCTTCTCGAACGAGATTCGAGTTGACCGAGCGCACCAGATCGGCTCTTCTCGGCGCTCAATTTCGCAATGCTGCTCAAGGCCGAACCCAATGATGCTCGAGGCCGAACCCATCCAAATAAAAGACCGTGAGTTACGGGATCTCGTATCGGGCCGTGTACCGCTCGTCGAAGCGACGTCGGGGCATTTTACCGGCATTACGTTGACCCGCCTCATTGGCGTCGGCGGCATGTCGACGGTTTTTCAGGCCGACTTCGATCCCGCGTTCCGTTCGCCCGACATCTGGGATCGCACACCACGTTCGGTGGCGATCAAGATCATGAAGCCGACGACCGTCGAGGACATCAAGCACGCCAACGCGTCGCTCGACGATATTTTCAAGCGCGAAGTCATTGCCTTGGGACGGGTGATGGAGCGAGTGCCTCCGACGGAGTTTGTCGTGGGGTGTTACGGCAGCGGGTTTGTCGATGTGCAATTGGGCAAAAAGGCCATGCGTTTGCCCTGGATCGCATTGGAGCTCGTTTCGGGCGGATCGCTCGGCGTTTCGCTGACCGCCCGTGTGGAACGCGAACCGGAAGGGATCGATCCGATCCGCGCGTTACGCTTGATTCGAGGTATTTTCGAGGGGGTTCGGGTTCTTCACGAACAACGAATCATTCATCGCGACCTCAAACCCGACAATGTGCTCGTCGTCGGACCGCTCGACGACGAAACCCCGAAACTCTCCGATTGCGGCATCGCGCGCGTCGACGGAATCAATACGACGCTCGCGGGAATGACCTACGCCTACGGCGCGCCGGAACAAATTCTCTCGTCGCCCACGATGCGCAATCCGCTCATCGGAGTTTGGTCGGACGTACACGCGCTCGCCGCCGTCGTTTGGTTCGTTTTGGGCGGGGAAGATTGGTGTCGCAGCGACAACGACCATGAATGGGCCGAAGGCAAGAGGCGCAGTTTGTTGCAGGCCAATCGCGTTCATTACGGATTTCATGCCGAAGGCGAATTGTTCACGAAAATCGACGAAGTGTTGCAGCGAGGCGCAGCGCCGCGCTTGCCCGCATCGGTGTGGACCGACGAAGCGAAGAAGATTTATGAACGCGCGGCACGCATGATGGTCCCCGCGTTGCTCAATGGCACCGAACGATATTCGAATGTCTCGTCGTTCGCCGCCGACCTATTTCCATTGCTCGAAAAAGTCGCCGATAAATGGCGTTCGCGCGCACGCCGGGAAAAACGAGCCGTCACGACATTACGATCGCCGAAAACCTCCGCCGCGGGCCTGGTCACGACGCCTATTTTGGGCACGGCCGAACGGCCCGCCCGCTGGAATACCGACAATTACCCGACCAACGGACCGGGCAACAAGGTCCTTGCGGTTTTTCAGCCCGACGGTCGAGCTTTGGGGCTCTTCGGCAATCAATTGGTCAGCATCATTCACGGCGAAGCCGGCATCGTCGGCGTCAAACCGGAACACACGCCGCTCCTTGCCGCCACGAAATGGATCGTTCGAGGCCCCATTTCCGGATTCGCCCTCGTCGGCGTCGAGCATATTTTGCTGATTGGTCGCGGGCCGGAACCCATTCTCATGAATTTGCCCAAACATCGCGAGGACAAACCGCTCGGTCCCATCGTCGCCACCGTGGGCGACGGCCGCATGTTCGGCATCGTCACGGCGGATCCGGACGACGAGGAAACCGACTTGGAATTGTGGGTGTCCGAAAATGGAGTTTCCTGGACCGAACCATTCGAGGTTCCTTTGGGAGGAACCGTGCATGCAATGGCCAATGGTGTGTCCGGGCTATTCGTGGTCGGGGGAAAGCGTAACGGTACGGCGCGGGCATTGCATTTGGGACATGATGAGCTTTGCCGCGTCCTGACGCAGAAACTCCGCAAACGACCGACGTTGCTGGTGGCGACGCCCAGCGTGGGAAAAGATTGTTGGGCGGCCGGAGAAGATTGCATCGTGCGTCTCGATTCCGAGACCGTGGAAGCCGAAAATGCGCAGAACTTCGGCAAACCCGTCGCCATGGCGCTCGACCTCATCGGCATTCCGTGGCTCTTGACAGCGGACAAACTCTTGCGACGCCACGGCGGCGGCTCCCTCACCGAATGGATCCTTTATTATGAGCGGGAGGCGGACAAACCGCCCTTCGTCGCCTTGGGGTTCACCTGCGAAGGCGTGCATGTCCTCGATGCCGGAGGCAATACGACGTTGGTCGTACCCCACGACATTCATTTGTTTGTTTGAGCGTGGACAAATCCGTTTGTCAGGAACGCATCGCCGCTTCAATGTCGGCGGCGTTCTTGGGCAAACCCGCCGTGAGCACCTCGGGCGCTCCGTCCGTGCACAAGACGTCGTCTTCGATGCGAATCCCTCGAACGTCCGCGTATTTGGCCAGTTCGTCGCGGCGCAGATCGTCCCCGACCGGTCCGGTGATCCGTTTGTCCCGCAAAATGCCCGGTACCTGGTAAAACCCAGGCTCGATCGTCACCGCCATGCCGGGAACCAAGTCGCGATCGAGGCGCAAATAACGATCGCCAAACTTCTCCGAACGTGAACGACCCGGCGCGTACCCGGCGCGATCCCCAAGGTCCTCCATGTCGTGCACATCGAGGCCCAAGAGATGCCCGATCCCATGCGGAAAGAAGATCGCATGTGCGCCGCGTTCGAGCAGACCGTCGACTTCACCGCGAAAAATCCCCAAGTCCCGCAATCCCGTGACCATCGTGCGTTTGGCCGTTTCATGGACATCGCGGTAACTCGTTCCCGGACGAACCTTGTCGATCGCCGCGCGTTGCGCCGCGAGGACCACGTCGTAGATGGCTCGTTGCGTCGAGGAAAACGTGCCGCTCACGGGCCAAGTCCGCGTGATGTCCGCAGCCCATCCTTCGGCCGATTCGCCGCCGACGTCCGCCAAGAGCAAGTCCCCGGCGGCGAGCGTGTTTTCGTGTCCGTGATGATGCAGCACTTCGCCTTCGATCGTTACGATGGGCTCATACGCGTCGGCGAAACCTTCCCGACGAAGCGCGCCGATCATTGCACCACAAACGGCATGTTCGGTTTCTCCCGGACGCGTGGCGCGCATGCCCGCGAGATGCGCACGCACGGACGCCTCCGCAGCTGCACGCATTTGCGCGACGGCCGCGACGTCGTGCTGAAGACGAAGCGCGATGATCGCTTCGGCAAGCTCGGCGTCGGCGCCGCCTCGCTCGAGCGCATCGCCGCTCGAAGGAAGCACGGTGCGTTCGAGACGCGCGGAGAGCCACGCTGCCGTCCACGCGTCTTGAGGTGGAAGCGTGGCGATCTTTGCCGCGCCGATCTCTTCGAGGGCGGCATCGATGTCGCTCAGAGGTCGCACCGCATCGACGGCAAGATCGCGATGCAAGTCGTCGAGCGTCGGACGAGCTCCATGCCAGAGCGCGTCGTCTTCACCTTCCGGTTCAACGAACAGCACCGTTTTTTCCGGCATCACGAGCAGCGCAGCTCCGGCAAGAGGCGCACCGACGAGGTACAGAAAATGACTCGTCGCGCGGTACGTGAACGTGTTCGCGCGGTAGTTGCGAGCGAGCGGCAAACCGGCGGCGAACAAGGCCGGAGTTGACAACCTGCTTTGCAGTGCGCGACGACGCGCGACGAAAGCCGAGGCATGCGATCGGGGGCAAGGCATGGCGGCACTATACCGCGATGTTGATTCGATCGGGGAAAGAGGCTAGAAGCGGAACGTCTACGCTGCACGTGTGTACGTGCTTCTCGAGGGGTGAGGTGGTCATGAAAAACGTATCGTGGGCTCTACTCGTGCTCCTCGCCGGTTCGAGCATCGCGTGTGCCGGGGCGAAAGATCCTTCAGCGTCGGGTTCGAGTACTTCATCACCGCCCCCGACGGTCACCGTGCCGCCGGTGCAAACCGCGGAACCCGTCGCGGACAAACCGAAAGAGGACAAACCCGTCGAGCCCGAGGTCACGCCTCCGCCCGAGGAGCGTCCCGCAGGCCGATTGGCGCTGATTCAGTGCACGGACGAGTCGCGTAAGGTCGCCGGTTGCACGAAGGAAAACCGTCCGGTGTGCGCCGAAGTCGACACCGGGATTCGTTGCATCCGTGCTCCGTGCCCGTCGATGGCTCAACAGACCTACGCCAACGCGTGTTCGGCATGTGTGAACAAGAACGTCCGTGGTTACTGGGCGATGTCCTGCGAAGACATGACCAAGCCGACAGCTCCATGAACCTTACGAAGGCAAAACAATTTCGGCGACTGCGTCCCGCCGTCGTCGCTTCGATGTTGGCCGCCGGCGCGCTCTTCGCGATGACGTTCGCGGCCGGATGCGAGGGCCCCGTCAGCGCGTATTGCGCGGCCAAATGCACCTGCCAAGGCTGTAGCCAAGTCGAACGCGCCGATTGTCTCGACGACATCGAAGACGCGCAACGCCTCGCCGAACATGACGGATGCGCCGACGCGTTCTCGACGTACATGAGTTGTTACGTCGATGAAGGATCGTGTTCGGAAGGCGCGTGGGTGTCCTCGACGTGCTCGACCATGGGCAACACGTTGAAGGATTGTTCGGCGCGATCGGCGACGTTTGTCAAGAGCGCATGCGCCCAGGAGAAGGACAAACGCACCTCGTGTGGATTGAGCGGCGGCGGAGCGGATCCGTGCACGGGCGGCGATGAATGCGCGGCGTATTGCGCCGTGGCCGCGAGCTGCGACGATCTGCGCAACACACCGGCGGACTCGGTTTATGTGCAATGCGTCGTCGCCTGCTCCGGCTCGGGCTCGTCGTCCGGCGGCTCGTCGGGTGGACCATGAAGGAACAGATGTTTCAACGCGCCAAACCTCGACGATGGACTTGGCTCATGGCGTTTTCGGCCCTTGGGTTTGGCATGGCCACATTCGCCGGCGGATGCAGCGTCACGCCGGAACAGATCTGCACCATCAAGTGCAACTGCGAAGGTTGTTCCCAAGCCGAACACGACGACTGCGTGTCGGATGTGAACGCGGCGGTTCAAAAGGCTCGCGATCTCGGCTGTTCCAGCGCGTATGCCGATTGGCTCGCGTGTGTCGAAAACGAAGCCGAATGTCGGGAAGGACAAACGTTTGCCTGGGACGGTTGCGACATCGAAGAAGACACGCTGGCGCAATGCAGCGGCTTCGATACATGCACCACGGCGACGGAAAAGCTCTGCAATCAATGCGGCGTCGGATGCAACGAACCCGCCCCGTCGCCTTGTGAAGGCCGACTCGAATGCACGTCGAAGTGCGTCATCGAAGCCGGTTGCAACGAGATTCTGACGAACAGCGGAACGTTTGCGGCGTGTGTCGCGGCGTGTCCTTGACTTGCCTCGACGTAGACGGCGCGTGTCGATGCGGTGAAGAAAAGGTGCCGACGCAGTTCGTCTTGCCGAGCTTTCTGCAGGTTCGATCCGTGGTCGCCTCTTTTTGCTTGAGGCGCTGCCGCTACCTTGCCTAGCGTACGAGCAACCAATGCGCTTCCGACGCTGGCTCGCTCCGCTCCTCGCCGCTCCGATTGCCGCGTATGCCTTGGGTCCAGGCTCTGGCTGCACGACGACGGAGACATCGACGCAACAACTCAAGGGTCAGGTGCACCTGACCTTGCTTCACACCTCGGATATTCACTCGCGGCTTTACCCGTACAACTTGCAACTGGGCCAAGTGGATTCGGGGTTGGGTCTTGGTGAAGCGCTGACGATCGCGAACGTGGGAGGCGCGGCGCGGATCTCGCACATCATCGGGCGTGAGCGGGCGCGAGCGTCGCGCGTGTTGCACCTCGACGGCGGCGATTGTTTTCAAGGCGCGCCGATCTTCAACTTTTTCTCGGGTGAAGCGGAGATTCGCACGCTGAGCGCGATGGGCGTCGACGCGATGATCGTGGCCAACCACGAGTTTGACCGCGGAGCGTTGAATCTTGGTTTGCAGCTGCAAAACTGGGCGAACTATCCGGTGCTCGCGGCGAACTACATGCTGGAAGATCCCGCATTGCCGGGAGCATCGCCGCTCGGGGCAGTGATTCAGCCATTTACGACGTTCAATCTGGATGGGCTGAAGGTCGGCGTCGTCGGCATGGGGAACTTGTCGAGCATGACGTCGCTGCTCGACGCGCCGAACCGTTTGGGCATTTCACCTTTGCAAACCATCGAAACGGCGCAGTTTTACGTGGACTTGTTGCGCCCGATCGTCGACGTCGTCGTTTTCGTGACGCACTTGGGTCTCCAAGTCGATCAAAAGATGATCGAAAACACGACGGGCATTGACGTGGTGCTGGGCGGTCACAACCACATCGTGCTTCAGCCGCCGAAGAAAATGCGGGATTGCTCGGCCAATTTCGACAGCGTCGAAAACAGCTACTACGTCGAAATGGTCAGTCCAAACCCCGGCGAACCCAAGGTCAAGCGGTATTGTCGTCCGCGCGAAGTCATTCTGGCGCATTCCGGGGCGTTCGCGAAATACGTCGGGCGCCTCGATTTGGTGCTCTCCAATGACGCCACGGATTTTCCGGGACCGGGTGGAGTCTCCGAATACGATGTGGCGAATGGGTTCGAAGTCGTCGCCAGCGATTATCGACTTTTCCCGGTGACGGAGGAAGTGCCTTCGGATCCGATCGTCGAATCGATTTTGGAACCTTATTCGCAGAACCTCGATGCCTTGGCGAACCTGGATTTGCTCGTCGGGTATGCGCGTGACGGTTCGCGGCGTTTTTCCACGGGCGGCGGCGATTCTCCGCTGGGAAATATGATTTCCACGGCGATGTGGCTGCGATTGGGTGTCCAAACGGATTTCTCGATGACGAATACGACGGGTATTCGCGCGGACTTGGTGCCCGGCCCGGTGACGGTCGAGCAGATGTACAATATTTTCCCCTTCGACAATTCGATCTCGAAAATGCAATTGTCCGGGGTCGAAGTGCAGGAAATGTTCGATTTCGTCGCGCGTCGTTCATCGGGGCGCGGGTGCACGTCGCAGGTGCAGATCGCGGGCGCGCGTATCGTCTTGAACTGCAAAGACAAACGCACGGTGGATCAACGAACGCCGGGGCTCGCGCAGAACATTTACATCGGCGTGCGCACGTGCGCGAGCGACGCGAATTGCAGCGGCGCAGCCGGCAGTTGTGATACGTCGCTCGGTGTTTGTCGTTGCGCGACGGATGATGATTGTCCGGACAAAGGCGTGGGCAGTTGCAACGTCGAGCGCGCTTTGTGCGGGCAACCGATTGATCTTTTTGCCAGCTACGAGCTCGCCACGTCCAACTACTTGGCCGGCGGAGGCAGCGGATTCCGCGTGTTGCAGCGCAATACGACGCAATTCGATACGCAGATTCAGCAACGCGACGCATTGATCGATTACATCCGCGCGGGCGAGCCCTGCACGATTCGGCCGGCTTGTCCCGAAGACGCCAATGGCAATGGCAGCCAGGCCGATGAATGCACGTCTTTGCTGGGAATCACGTCGACCTGCACGCGCGACGGCGTATGTGACCATGACGAACCCATTGGTTGCAAGACGGATGCGGACTGCGAAAAACTGGATACGGACTTTGCGTGTGCGTGTCCGGAATCGGTCATTGAAGGCGAGACGTGTTCGAGCAATCCGGCGAAGGCGTGTGGCAATGGCACGTGTGTGCTGAAGCAATGCCGCAACGACTTGGCGGCTTTGCAATTGCAGACGTGCGCGAATGCGGCGTCGCCGGCGGTTGAAAAGCAATGCAAGGAGCAGCTCGAGCCGTGTAAATCGGCCGGCGAGCAATGCAAGTTTTTGGCGTGTGTGGATCGGTCCCTGGGGAATTTCTCCGACGGGCGTATTCGAATGGTGGGACAATGAAACGGACATCGGCGGCCGGACTTTTCGTTCTGCTTTCTCTTGCGGCGTGCACGGATACGCCGCCTGATTTGCCCGGCGTGTCGACGTTTTTCGTGCGAGTGACGAAGGTCAACGGCGGAGCATTACCCACCGAAGAGATGCCGCGCGCGGCGAATCGTGGCGATGTCGACGAATTTTGGGATTTCGAGATTGAAGCGCGTTCGCCATTCGGTGAACCGGTTTCGATGAATGGGGAAGTTCGTCTCACGGTCGAGCCGGGCGTGGTGGTCGATATTGCCGCGGATGGGGCCAAAGGGCGCAACATCCCATTGGTCGATGGCAAAGCGAAAGGGACGGCGCGCGTGACGGCCGTTTATGGTCGAGCGCATTTGTGGGTGGAGGATTTGGGGTATCTGCCCGTGCCGCTCTCTGAAAATCCCGCGTGTTCGAATGGAAAAGACGACAATGGGGATGGCCTCATCGATTTTCCAGCCGATCCGGGTTGTGCGTTTGCCGATGACAACACCGAAACGGCGGGAACGTTTGCGGCGGGAACGTCGCAGCCGGTGTTTTATTCGTTGCCGCGCGTCAATGACATTCAGGGCGATGGAGCATCGACGCCGTATCCTTATGAAGCGGTGCAAATCGGGACGGAGGGAACTCCGCCGGTGGTGGTGACGCGCGTGGCGAGCGATGGGTTTTACGTGACGGACCTGTCCAAAGAAGCCAATGGGTACAACCATATTTTCGCGTTCAACTTCTCCGCGCCCGTGGGCATGCGCGTATGTGACAAGGTTACGTATTTGTCCGGCACGGTCGTCGAATTCTTCGGGTTCACCGAATTGTCGTTTCCGAGCTTCAAGCTGGATCGTATCGAAGTGGGCGCAGAATGTGAGCTCATGCCCACGCCGGCGCTGCTCGATGCGGCGAAAATTGCGGATCCGGTGGCGATGGAGCGGCTCGAATCGGGGCTCGTGCGCATTGAAGGGTTTACGATCGGCGAGTTGTTCGGTCCGAAGCCGGTGTCGAAACAGACGCTCACGTTTGCCAATGATCAATCGAACTGCGACATGAACGGCGACGGGCAGGTGGACTTCACGGATTATTTCGAGAATCAGTGTTCGCAAAATTGTGCGGATACGCCCGGATGCACGGAATGGACGTCGTATTCGGCTCGCGGCAATTACAAAGTATTCAGCGGGAGCACGATGATCCAGATCAACACCGGTACGGCGTCGGAATTCGATCCGGTGGCGCACAAAGGTGAAGTGCTGACGGCCGTGACGGGAACATTGCGCAATTTCTCGGGCGGTTCGCTGAATTGGACCATTGAAACGCGTTGTCCGGACGACCTGGTTTGCACCGGACCCGGATGCGCCAAAGAAGACTTGCCCTCGACCAAAGCTTGTATTCGACCACGCACGATTGGTGACGCTGATCAAGGCACGAACTGAAGGACATCGGATTTCCCATGCACGCTTCTCGCCGCTTTCGCCTGCTCGCACATTCGGCCATTACATTCGCGTTGTTCGTAGGATCGGCGCCGACCGACGCTTTCGCTCAACAGGCAACCTCCACGGAACTCTTGCAAAAAGCCCGTACGGCATTGGCCGCCGGAGATACCGCGGGAGCGTGTGCTCTTTTCGATCAATCGCGCGCCACGCGGCTCGGTGAGGCGGACAAACCCGAATTGCCGAAGCTGGACGACATTCAATTCGAGCTGGGTGATTGCCTCGAAAAATCCGGAAAGCTCGAAGACGCCGCGAAGACATTCGATGCGTTTTCCGCGGGAAGCGGGGAACTTTCGGAGAAGGCCAAAGCTCGAGCCGCGGCTATCCGCGCCAAACTCGCGCCCCCCGCCCCGCAACCGGAACCGATTGTTCCAACACCGATGCCCGCGCCGGTCAAAGAAGAAAAACCGGTGAAGAAGAATGAAAAAGAGGACAAACCCAAAGAGATCCCTCCCGTGCGCGTGGGCGATTTCATGGATACGCGCCTCACGTGGGTCATGGGTGATGACGACGTGTTGCACGCGACGGGTCGCGCCTTGCCGCTCTCCCCGAATACGGCGATCGGGGATCGAAAGTCGTACCGCTTGTTCTTCGACAACTTGAATTCGCGTTTTGCGGGTCGCGAAAACCTGACGCATTTGGCGCTTTACAAGAAAATGCCGGGGTTCATCAAGAACCTCGATACCGAAGCGTCGTTGTTGTTGCGCCTCGATGTCGCCGCGATTGCGCGTCAAGCGAATAACTTGAACCAGGCGATTTACGACGCCGGTACGTACATTCGCGCGTTTTACCACACCGATGGCAAGGCCGACGGAAAAGAAGGTTTGTCGGTCACCTTGTGGCCGCTCGATACGGACCGTTTCCGCTTGGGGTATCTGTACGATATTTCCTGGGGTGGAACGAATCCGTTCATCAATCAATCGATTTTCCCGCGTATCCAAGGCAGCGCGCCCGGTGGAAAGATCACCTACGAAGGCAAACGATTCAGCGCCTTCATCGGTCTGAAAACCGCCACGATCATTCAACTCGAAGGAAAGCTGGAAGACGACAACACGGGCGAGAGCAACGCCGAGGAATTCCGGGTTGGCCAGACGAACTACGGTGTGCTCGGCGGCGGCAGCGTCGATATCAACGATTTCGTGCACGTGGATGTCGGAGCCGGTTATTTCCAGCAAGGCAAATTCGACTTGCCGGACGTCGAGGGTAAACCGATTTATACCGGCGGCATTTCGGGCCGCGTCCTGATTCACGACAAGACGACGCCCGTTCCGCAATCGATCGACTTTGCGTTGTATCGGAATGACCCCAACAAACCGATGGTCATTTTCAAGCCGGAATCGTATACGCCGGGAAAAACGACGTGGTCGATCGCTGCGGAAGGGACGAACCTTTGGCAGCAATTGAAGAATTTCGACGTGGCGGGGGCGACCGCGTTGCAAACGGCGACGGCTTTTGCGTTGCAAGCCAACGTGAAGTCCTCGTATTTGCGCGCCAGCGCGACGGCGATCTATCGCGATTTGCCGTACGTGTTGCGTAATCAGCCGAGCTTCATTCCGTTCCAGACTTTGCCGACGGATGCGGGTTCGTCGGATGAAATCTTCTTTGCGGTCGCGGGAGATTATTACTTGCCCAAACCGCGGCTCACGCTGGGTATCGGTGGTGGTTTGCAATTGCCGGCGACGTTCAGCACGGCGACGATCGATAATTCATCGGCGCCGATCAAACGTACGGTCGTCGTTCGCGAACAGGGCAACATCGCCATTCTGCCGGTCAATCAGGAAGCCGTGCCGATGTTCCAAATGCGCGCGAGCTTGAAATGGGACATATCGCCCATTCTTTCGGCGCTCGCGTGGGTCCAATACGTGCGGGACAACAACGGCACGTTCGTCGAGCGTGACCCGTCCGAAGGGACGCTCGCCTTGCGTACGTTCATCAGTCCAAACTTCCTCGGTTTTGGAACGAGCGTTTCGGCGCGGTTCTGATTCTTTTCCCGTCGGGGCTTCTTCATGCCGGGCCAAGTATCGATCCAGCTGGACAAGCAGGACGCGATCGTCAAACCCGGCGAAATCATCAGCGGTCATGTCGAATTGGTTTGTCCGGATGCCAAGCATCTGGACGAGCTGGTCCTTTCTTTGGATTGGAGCGTCGAATCGCCGGGCGAGCCGCATTATGTTCGCGGAGCGCCGATCGTCCTGGCCAAACAGGTTTCGTGCGCAGCGAATACGACGCAGAAGTATCGCTTCGAATTGACCGCGCCGTCGGGGCCATTGACGTACCACGGGCATATTTTGTCGGTGCATTGGTCGCTTCGAGCGGAAGCGAAATGGGGCTGGACGCTGCGTGAAAGGGCGGAAGCGCGCATTTCGTTGATTGCGTGGACGGAAGAAGAAATGGCGCTTTCGGTGCGCGGATATCGGATGGGAAAGCCACGGCAATCGTTGGTGTACAATCCGGGGCAATTGCCGGATGTGGTGCATCAAAAGAGCGACGAATCACGAGGAATCGAGCATCCGATGGTGGGGATTGCGGTGGCGGCGGCGACCGTGGCGCTCCTTTTGTTACACGCAAATCCGTTTACGCGTATTTTTTCGGTTCTTTTGTTGGTGGGTGGTTTGTCGACCTTGTTTGCACATTTACCGCGACGAACGTTACGCCGACGCCTGGGACCTCCACAGCTGGATATGCAACCGGAAATTGTCCGCGCCGGGGATGTATTGACCGTGTGCGTGGCGTTTCATCCCGCGCGAGCCGAAGTTTTGTCCGAAATGGTCATTTCATTGCAAGGGACGGAGGTGGCGGAGCGGCCGTCGAGTGAACCGGACGAACCGCGCATTTATCGGCATTCGTTGTACATGGAGCGGCGGGTGGTCGATCGGGGGCGATTGCGTTTGGATGGCGGGCGCGTGACGGTGATTCAGGAATTGTTTCAATTGCCGGAATCGGCTCCGCCTTCATTTGGAGCGCCGCACCATGAAGTGCGTTGGGAGGTGACGGCGACCGTCCGGACGGCCGATGCATTGACGTGGAAGCAGTCGCGACGGATTTTGGTGTTTCCCCCGGGGTGATCGAATAAGGGGGCTTGGGGCGAAGGGCGCCAACGGCGACCCGAAGCCCCAAATGTTCAACCAGGGTTTCGTTTGGAATTTGCTGGAGAATTCAGAATCGTCCGCCCGGGAGGGTTCGATGATTTGGCGTCGCGGCACCCCGAACTCGCCCTTCGGGCTCAAACAGCGGGGCCCCGCCGCAAACGCCAAATCATCAAACCGCTCCCAGGGCTCGGTTGAGCTCGGGCGAAAACAGCACGAGCAACAACTTGGAGCAAAGTCGAGAAAATCGGTCGCGTTTTCGAGAAACAGGGGTAAGGTGACGCTTGGGAGAACCAAGTGATTTGTCCGAATTGCCGCCAAGAGGCCCCGACCATCGTGCGCGGGATGCAAGCGTATTGCACGGCGTGTGGAGCGCCGCGATCGCTGATTGAAGACACGCCGGTGAACGTTGCCGGGCAGCCGTCGAAAATCGGCGGTGGCGTCGCCGCGGTGGTGGGTTTGTCCGTTTTGGTCATCGGAAGTTTGGTGGCATTGGCGATCGGAGCGATTATTCATCTATTAGCGCCACCGGTGGCTTGGGTCATTGGAGGGTTTCTCGAAGCGACGGTACTGTTTGTCGCGGCATTGCTTTTGTGGGGTGGACGAACGCTTTTCCGGAGCGGCGAAGAGAGCGCGCAGACAGCTCGAGAACGGGCGATTTACGCGATCGCGAAACGACGTAATGGTTCGGTGACGGCGGGGGAATTGGCGCGGGCGTTATCGATTCCGGAAGCGGAAGCCGATGCGATTTTGACGGCGATGGCGAAACGTCCCGACGGGCGGATGACGCTCGAAGTGGACGACGACGGAACGCTTCGGTATGAATTGCGCGAATTGATGCCGCGCGTGCGTGTGGCTGAACCCGCGGGCGAACGTAAACGCGTGGCGACGCCTGCACCGCAATCGCCCACGTCGCAAACGATCTTGGATGCGGAATTCGAGGAAGCGGCGGAAGAAGAAGCGCGGGCGGCGGAAAAGAAGATGCGGCGGTAGCGAGAACTATTCAAGCATTTTCGTCGGACGACCAGAGCTTGATGAAGTCGGTGCCTTTGAGTTTGGCCTTTTTCACCCGCTCGACGAAACGATCGCTGAAGTAGGGCTCACGTGGTCCAATCGGTAAACGAAAAATGTCCACGTCGCAAACCATCGATTCGATGAACACGTGTTTGCGGATCAAGACAGCCTTCGTGTTGGGAATTTGCTCGAGTGACGACCGCTCTTTGTCGAGGGCATCGATGACGAATCGCGGATTAAACACGAACAATTCCGTCCCGTCGAGGGTGGCCAAGGGGAGCACTTCCCCGTGTGCCTCCAGAATGTCCCGCAAGGCTTCGACGGCCGAAGCACGCATGACGAGGGCGTTGTAAACAAACGGAAGGTCTGCGATTTTGACCTTCTTGTAGCGCCCGGCTACGTCCCGCTGCACGAGAATGGGGTTCCAAGTCTGTTTCCGCGACGGACCACAGAGATTTAGCAACGCTTGGGCATCGTCATACCCGCTGACGGTGTTGATCATCTCGTATCCCTTGGCAAGCAGACGATCGTAAATGGCGGTCATGGCATCAATCCCTGTTCGAGTTTCCAAGCGATGTTGCGAAGAATTTGAATGGCCTCCGTTGTGCACCTTGCAACATGTCGGAACGACGTTCCCTTCAGCGGGATGCACATTGCAACGATCTGCAATCGCAACCCTCAACTTCCCCGCCGCTTTTTCGCCTCGAGCCCCCGCCGCAACACGTCGCCCAACGTCGCCAATTGCACGGGTTTCGTCACATACTCATCCATCCCCGCCGCACGACATTTCGCTTCGTCGTCATTCAGAGCTTCAGCCGTCATCGCAATGATCCACGGTTGCCCATACGGCAATGCGCATTGACGAATTTGTCGCGTCGCTTCGAGCCCGTCCAAAAGCGGCATTTGAATGTCCATGAAGACAATATCGTACGCGCCGCCCCGGACCGATTCGACCGCATCCATCCCATTACCCACGACATCCGCCGTGTATCCCAACCTCTCGAGCATCCGCATGGCGACTTTTTGATTGATGACGTTATCCTCGACCAGCAAGATACGCACTTGAACGTCGCCCCCAAACGCCGCCACTTTAGGCGGAACACTGTGCAGGCGCTTCAAAACAGGCGCTTCCGCCATTTGCTGCGATATCACTTCATAAAGCGGCTGAAGCTTGATCGGTTTGGTCAGGACTTTGCCGATACGCGCTGTCCCCTCGAACGATCGCAATCGACGAATGGAGGACATCAATACCAAGACAAACGGTCGATCAGCGAAAAATTGCGCTTCCTCCGGCATCTGTTCGGCATCGAGCAGAACGACATCCGCGGGATGCGTCGAGAGCCATGCCCGAGCTTCGGCCCAACGCGAAAAACCCTTCGTCGTCAAACCCCATCCCGACAAAAGGACACGCAACGATTCCCGCACTGCCCAGCTGAGATCCACGACGACAACGGATTTGTTCGGAAATACCAATTCCGGCATCGACTGGGTCGCGCCCGAACGCAACGCAATCGTAAAATAAAACGTGCTCCCCTCGCCCGCTTTGCTTTCAACCCCAATCTCGCCTCCCAACAATTCGACGAGACGCTTGGAAATGGCCAAGCCGAGGCCGGTGCCTCCAAAACGACGCGTGGTTGAAGCGTCCACTTGCGAAAATGGCTGGAAGAGTCGATGCTGAAGCTCCTCGGGAATACCAATACCTTGATCGCGAACGGCGAAATACAAACATTCGCCTCGTTGCTCGACTCGAATCAATACATCCCCGTAATTCGTGAACTTGAGGGCATTGCCGACGAGGTTCGTCAAGATTTGGCGCAAACGAGTGGGGTCCGAGATGCATATTTCCGGACACGTCCCATCCATGCAATACGCGAGCTCGACGCCTTTGTCGGCGGCATTTGCGGCAAATACATCGAGCGTTTCTTCCACGATCGTGCGGATGTTCGTTTCGCGCAACTCGAGTTCGATTTTCCCGGATTCGATTTTGGAGAAATCCAGAATATCTCCGAGAATGCCGAGCAATGCTTGGCCGCTCGCTCGGATGATGGACGCAAATTCGCGTTGTTCATCGTTGAGCTTCGAATCGAGCAGCAAGGTGGCCATTCCAATGACGCCGTTCATCGGCGTACGAATTTCGTGACTCATCGCCGCCAAAAATTCCGATTTGGCCCGTGAACCGGCCAGCGCTTCGACGCTCGCCGCTTCCGCCGCCTGCTTGGCGACCAAAGACGCTTGCAACGCTTTTTCCAAGTCCAGCTTGGCTTGAGCCAATTCGGCGTTCGACTGATCTTTTTCCGCAAAAGCTCTTTCCAAGTCTTCCAGCGCTTTGCGTCGGGCATTGGATTCTTTTTGCAATGACTCCGTACGTTCGGAGACTTTGGCTTCGAGCGAGTGTAAGGTCTGCTCGACAGCTTCCGCCAATTCATCGAAAGCTCGAGACACGACGCCGATTTCGTCATTCGAACGCACGAGCGAACGTGCCGAACGATCACCCGCTCGCGCCTTTTGCGCCGCTTCATATAGCTGTTGCAAGGGGCGATTTACGAACCCTCGTAATGCGAGCGCCAACAGAATGGCCAAGACGGCATAACCGCCGAGCTGAATACCCAGCAATTCATAAACCGTGTCATCCGCTTCGACCTGCATACCCGTTCGGTCGAGGACGATTTCAATGGCGCCGACGAGCCCGGTATCCTCGGCATCCAGATAATGGCCGGAAAACAAGGGACGCGTGAAAACGAGTTTGTCGCCTTCGTGTTCGACCGTGGGACGAAAATCATCGCTTTTGAGTTTTTCCTTCAAATGCGGCGAAATGACGGACTTTCCAATGGCGCGACGATCGGTGCACGCAATGACGACGCCCGCTTTGTCCACCACGGTGACTTGATCGACGTCCGGCAAAAACAATGTATTGACCGCAACGCGCTGAATTTGATCGACCTCGTGCTTTTGTATCAGCACTTCGAACGAATGATTCAACGAACTGGCAATGGCGTCCCCCTGCCTCTCGAGGGCCGCAATGGTTCGTCGTTCCGCAACGCGAAATGACAAATAGGTCGTCCCGATCAACATGCCGAGCAGCAACAAACTGACGAGCAGAAGGAGTTTGGCGGTGAGGCCGAATTGGATTTTCACGCCCTTCATGGCTTACTCGCAGCCGTGGGAAGTTTCGCTCCTGCCGCGAGAATTTCTTCCGGAGGACGCGGTGGATGGCGGAGCATTTTGTGTTTGTTCAAGAACTCCGCCGCAAGTTCGTACGTTTTCCACAGCGATGCGCCCGTATTGGCTCGATCGAAGAGCGCCCGATTTTCATCCGCCGTCACGAAGTGGACCGAGGCAAAAGATTCTTGGGCCACGTCTTTCGTGATTTCATTTTCGGCCATGAGCGTTGTAATCGCATAATCGCGATCCGTTCGAAACAAATCCGCCTCGGTGTGAATGCCTCGCACGATGTTTGCGATATCCGCGGGGCGATCCCGCACCAAATCCGCGCGTACGCCGAGCACATCAATCACTTCGCCCGGGATCTCGGCGCTCGTGAACAAGACTTTTCGTCCCGGTTTTTTTGCTTTTGACAAATACGGTTCCCATAACGCCGCGGCATCCACGCGGCCTTCGTCCAGCGCTTTCAGCGCCGCATCGGTGGCATAATTCTCGAGGCTCACGTCTTCTTCGTGAATACCCGCGCGATCGAGCGCTCGTAACAGGACGAAATGGGTGGTCGTGCAGCGTTCGACGGCCACTCTTTTGCCTTTCAGCGCCGCCAAATCCGAGATCCCTTCCCGCGCGATGACGCCGTCGGCACCCGTCGAAAAATCGAGCGCGGTCACGATGCGCAAATCAGCTCCGCCATCCACGGCGCGAAGCGCATCGAACACGGTGCCGGCAAACATGTCGGCGCGATGTTCAATGATGGCCCGCCATCCGTCGAAATCCGTCGACAAAACGATCACGCGCAGATCGAGCGGCGCAAAGCGTTTGTGACTTTGAGCGGCATACAGCGCCGAGTTTCCGACCCACGGGGCAACCAGCGCTTTGAGCGGTGGACGCCAAGACTTGCCGCGACAAGCGACCGCCGACAAACCTACGACAAGACAAACCACGAGGCTCGAACGCCAGTTCATCGCCCCACGCATAGCCGAAAAAAATCGCCGTCGAAAGAGTAGGGCAAGAAAACCTCGCGCATTCGTCCCAGGTGATGGAGGAGCATGGTTACACGGTCGAACTCCGCCACGTTGTGATCGATGCGCCACATTTCGTTATCCAACCGATGTAATCCGGTGGCACGTTTTGCCTACGACAATCGGGACAAGTCCGAGGCCGCCGCGACGGCGTTCGACGATGTCTCGGTACGGTTCGAAAAACGGATTCATTGAGTCGTAATCATCGAATAGAATGTACGGTTCCCAAATGCCTCCGTGCACCGGATTCAGGTGCCAACAGCCATTGGTCAATTTCCGCGCCACTTCGCCCGTATACGTGGGCCTTGGGGACGTCCCAGACCAACAAAGCCCCGCAAAACACCCCCATCCAATCCAGGCCAAACCAAACCTCGACCGTTTCACCTTTGAAACAAGATGACGCATGCCGTGGACTCCGTTTCCGCCTCGCCCGTCCGCTGACGAGACAATCGTTCAGCGTATCCAAGAGGGCGTGATGAATCACGGCCCTACGCTCGTAAAAATCAACGGGCGCTTACGATGCGTTCTTCGCCAAACTCGCGCCGTGATGTGAATCCACGTCAAATACCCCCATCCACACGTTTCCAAGGCTGCGCTGCTTCAAGTTCATAAGCCAATTCCAAAAGCCGCGCGTCCTTCCCCATCGCGGCCGTGAATTGCACGCCCACGGGCATTCCGTCCGAATCCGTACCGAGCGGCAACGATATCGCCGGAGCTCCCGTGATATTTTGCAAACCCGTATAAGACGCGTACGTCGCGGCTCGATCGCAGATCTCTTCATACGCCAAATCCGGCGCAAAATGACCGATTCGCGGCGTCTTGTAGGCGCCCACCGGCGTCATGAGCACGTCGCAACGATCGGCGAACAATGCCGTGGCGTCGGCGACGGCTTTGCGTAAAACCAGCATGCTTTTCGGCATTTCGAAGACATTGCGGCGAAAACGTCGCGCCAATCCCAAGGTAAACGTCTCGAGCTGCGCTTTGTTCACCTTCGCCCCGAAGACCCAACGTCCCCAATCGCTGACGACGTACGCCATCATTCCGTAATAATTCAAAAAATGCCAGGTCATTTCTTCAATGTCGAGCGGCACGGCGATCCGTTCGACACGATGCCCGAGCGATTCCAACAGTCGCGCGGTTTGTTCTTGAACACGATAGGTGTCTTCATCGATATGCCCGGCGCGACCCGGCAATGGATTGTCGAACCAAACGATCCGCAATCGCGCCCGGCCGGGGTTTTTCACGTGACCGATCGGCGGCAACCGGCGATTGCGGTAATACGCCTCCGCGGCGGCATAAAACGCCGCGGTATCCCGCACCGAACGCGTCAAGACACCTTGATGGACGATCGGAACGGGCATGAGGTCCGCGCCGGCCATGGACTCGAGGCGCCCGCGCGAAGGTTTTAGTCCGACAAGACCGCAACAAGCCGCTGGAATACGAATGGATCCGGCTCCGTCATTGGCCGTGGCCATGGGCACGGCCCCGCCGGCCACCATCGCCGCCGATCCCGACGACGAACCTCCCGGCATATACGCCGTATTCCACGGATTTCGCGTGACGACCCAGCGTTCATTTTCGGCGCTGCACAAGAGGCCGAATTCGGGCATCGTGGTTTTACCAAGACAATTGACGCCGGTCGAGAAAAACTGTTTTATGAAGGCGCTGTGCTGCTTGGCCTTGGGCGCTCGAAAGGCCCCCGTCCCGAATTGCGTCGGATATCCACGCAAATCATCGGTATCTTTGAGGAGCACCGGTACGCCGTGCAAAGGACCTCGCGGCGCTTGGCGTGCAAACAGACGCGCATCGGTGTATGTGGTGAGGACAAGCGCCGATAACTCGCGCTGCGCCGTAGCCACGCGTTGAATGGCCGCTTCGGTGACTTCCGCCAACGACACCTTTTTCGTCGCAATGGCCTCCGCAACGCCGACGGCATCCAGCACGCCCAGCGCATCCGATGTAAACGTATTGACGACTCGACCCGACGAATTCGATGCTTTGACGGAATTCATGAATGTCCGCGAAGGATACACGCGCCGACCCCGCAGACAAGTCTTTCTTTGATGAACACCGCCGGCGCTGCGAAAACATAGCCCGACGTTCGTGCTTGATGGTATCGTCGACGAATGTTCGCCCGACGCCTCGCGTTTGTCCTTCCGCTCATCCCCGCATGTACGACCGCGTCGCCTCCGCATGCCGCGCAAACGCCCAAAACAACGCCGATCACCTCCGTCGCGCAGCCGGCGCCGACGCCGTCAACGCCTCTGCCGTCCGAAGCTCCACAGATTCCGGACGAAGTGGAAACAACGCCTTCGACGCCGACTCCAATGGCCGAAGAATTCGCGCCGGGCGAGGCAAAGCTCGCCCTTGGTCGCGATACGGTCATCACGGTTCACTGGACACCAGGCACGCCGGAACAAGACCCCACATTGATGATTGAACGCTTGCAAGAAGGCAAAACCGTGCGACGCCGCGAAGGTTGGCAGGAAATCACGCATTTCGACTGGAGCAAAATGCAACCTTGCGAATCGTGGGGAACTCAAATGGTCAACTACAATTTGGGCGACACCGACGGCGTTCGAATCAGTTTGGTTTGTCGTACCGGCGAAGACTACTTCACGAGCTCCGAATTCGCCCTTATTCTCGACTCCACGACGCTGAAAACCCTTTGGGCGGGTTTGGCCGACCGTACGGAGAGCATCATGGACAGCTGCATCACGACACACCACATCGATGTTCGCTCTCCATCCGCCGAGGTCATCGAAAAGAAGATCTCGAAAATCACGCGCTGGGTCGATCAGCCGATCGCTTCGGAGGTGAAATTGCGTTTGAAACAAGATTGCAAGGTGGGCGTCGATGTCCACATCGAGACGGAAGCTCGGCCGAAAACCAAGTAACGTCGTGCATTCCGTCATGGCAAACGCACCCCCGATTCCGTTATGCTGACTCGGTACGGAGGATTCAAGCGATGCAACGAAATTCGGTGTCTTGGGTACTGGTTTGTCTTGGTGCATTGGTCGCTGCGGCATGCACGGGAACGATCGGTTCCACGAACGAAGGAACAGGCGGCAGCGGAAACTCGACGGGCGACGGCGGAAACGTTGGTCCCGGCGGAACCGGCTCGAGCAGCAGCGGACAAGGCGGAGCAGGCAATGGCGCGACGTCCAGCTCGAGCAGCGGTTCGGGACCTGGCAGTTCGAGCAGCAGCTCGGGACCCGGCAGTTCGAGCAGCAGTGCGAGCAGCAGCGCCAGCAGCGCGAGCAGTTCGAGCAGCACGGGCGGAGTGGATCCTTATGAAGGAGCGCGGCAGGCGTGTGTCGATAAAATCAATGCTTTGCGCGCGACGAAAGGACTGCCGCCGTATGCTCGGTGGAAAGAAGCCGAGCCTTGCGTGGATCAACAAGCGACGTGGGATGAAATGAACAGCAAGCCGCACGGCGCCTGGGCCATGAAATTGTACCCGTCATGCAATGGGTTTGGCCAAAACGAATGCTTGGGTCAAGGTCCCGGAGGCATTGAAGGGTGCCTCGACATGATGTGGGCGGAAAAGGATCAAGCGGGTTGTTCGGGTTGTGATGCGTGCGCCGATGCGTACAATCCAAACTGTCCGAACTGCGATTTCAACGGCGCAACCGTTTGCGGCCATTACGTGAACATGAGCGCCAAATACTTTTCGAAGGTCGCGTGCGGATTCAGTTCCTTGGGCGGCTGGGACGCCATCAACTTCCAATGAACCTTGCGGACGCCGCGGTTTACTTGGCCTCGGGAGGGTTGAAGTCGAAACGATAAATGTCTTCGATCTCCGCTCCCGGCTTCATGAGCGCCAATTCCTTCAATCGGCCGGACTTCAAATCATACACCCAACCGTGTAGATATGGCCGTTGATGTTTTTCCCACGCATATTGCACAATGCTCGTTTCAGCGAGATTTTGGACTTGTTCGGCGACGCTGTATTCGACGAGTCTGTCGAGACGCTGGTCCTGATCGGCAATCGTTTCCAGGTCGCGGCGATGCGTTCGGTACACGTCTTTGATGTTTCGCAGCCATTTGTTGATGAGGCCGAAGGAGCGGTTCGTCACGGCGTTGCGGATACCGCCGCAACCATAATGGCCGCAAACGATGATGTGTTTGACCTCCAAAACTTCGACGGCGTATTGCAGGACCGACAACATGTTGAAGTCGGTGTGAATGACGAGGTTGGCGATGTTGCGATGAACGAAGAGCTCACCCGGTTCGGTGCCGGTCACGTCTTCCGCAGGCACGCGACTGTCCGAGCATCCAATCCATAAATAGGCGGGCGTTTGCGTCGTCGCCGTGCGCTCGAAATAGTCCGGGCTGATGGCGAGTTTCTCGGCAACCCAAGCTTTGTTTCCCAGCAATAGTTTTTTGTGTCCGTCCATGGAATGACTCCGCTTTGGTCGTTAGAGACGCTTGCCTCGTAGATTTTTGAATTCGACGGTGATGCCTTTGAACTTGGCGGTCTCTTGAAAATCGTCGAATACGTCGAAGGTGTCGCGATCGACATAAAACGCGCGCGTCGCATCGACCGTCAAGGAGGAATGAGCCGGAATGGCGGCGAGTTTTTCCTTCAATTCGGCCTTGTGCACGAACGTGATGTCCTTGTTGAATCGCAAGAGGTAATAATTGTCTTGCGAAACCACCGTCATCGCCGAATGCGAATTCGCGCGAATGACGAAGAAAATGCCGAAACACAAGCCGATGATGACCCCTTTCAAGAGGTCCGTGAAAACAATGGCGAGCACGGTGACGACGAAGGGCACGAACGACTCGTACCCTTCATTCCACATCTTTTTGAAGAGCGACACCGGCGCGAGCTTGACGCCGATTTGCAGCAGAATCGCGGCGAGCGCGGCCAGAGGCACATGGTTCAAGAATCGGCCGAGGAAAAGCACGGAAATCGCCAGGAAGCCCGCATGAATGATGGCCGAAT